>DASQDN010000591.1:0-3586 GCA_035634155.1 Bryobacteraceae bacterium
GCGCCTCGACTGGCTCCACAGCTGCCGCACGGCGTGCCGGTAGATAAGCGCTGACAAGGCCGACGAGGCCTAGCAAGCCGACGCACTTAAAGTAAGTTAACGGCTCATTTGCCGTCACCCCGAAAAGCATGCTGTCAGCAATGCGGGCAGCAACAATGGCGAGCGGCAAACCGGCTAAGACGCCGAGAGCAATTACGATTGCGCTTTGGCGCAAAATAGCCATGGCGACCGAGGACGGTGAAGCACCCAACGCCATTCGTATGCCGATTGACCGGCGTTGTCGCCCCACTCGATAGCTGAGCACCCCATAGAGCCCCACCATGCCTAGCGTCATCGCGAGGAGGCCGAATGCACTCGCTAGTCCCGACAACAATCGCTCCGTGAGCAAGGTGCTGTCAATCTGGCTCCGAATCGTGATGACGTCAGAAATGAACAAGCCAGTGTCGATCGCCGCGACCGCTTTCTGCACATCCGGTAAGGCGCGATCCTCGCCCGGAGAGTTCGAGGCAAGCACCAGTGTCACTCTTCGATCCGAGTCCCTCGGTTGGCGGATTGGAATGAACGCAAACCGCGGGGCGGGGTCGCGCAGATTCATGTGCTTGGTGTCGCCGACCACGCCGACGATCCGATACGATGTCGCGCCACCCTTGCGGGTGAACTCCAGCGACTCTCCGATTGGGTCTCGTTCGCCAAAGAACTTCCGCGCCGCCGATGTGTTGACCAGCGCGACCCTGTTCGTTTCACCAGTATCGCTTTCCGTGAGCAGGCGGCCACGTACCAAGGGAATTCCCAGAGCCTCAAAATAACCTTCGGAAACCTGATTCGTGTGAACCGTGGCATCCTCGGAAGTCGACGGCACGTAGCCGCGAACACGCACCATGGCACCACTGTCTCGGCCGGATAGCGGCGTATAGGCTGAAATGGCTGCTCGCTTGACGCCGGGTACACGACGAACGTCTTCCAGCACCCGCGCCCATAAGGCCGCTGCTTTTCCAGCGTCCGAATAGCCGTCTGGGGATTGAATCGACATTGTCAGAACGTCTTCCCCTCGAAATCCTCTGTCCACGCTGCGAAGCGAAGAGAGGGTTTGTGTGAAGAGAAGTGCTCCTACAAGCAGAACGAACGACAGAGCAACTTGGAACGTCACGAGTGCCTGCGTTAAAGCGCCGGTGGCGCGTGATTCACCCGTTCGCGCCTGCCCGTCCTTCATCGCACCTCCCAGGTCGGCGCGGAAAGCGCGCCAGGCGGAGACTAGCCCCGCGATCAGACCAGCCGCCAAAGTAACCACCAGAGAGAACAATAAGACTCGCCAGTTGAGACTCGCCTCCACTTGGACCGGACGGCGTCCTTCGCGAAACAGCGCCTCGATCAGGCCCACTCCCCAGTTCGCGAACAGCACTCCGGGTAGTGCGCCCAAGCAGAACAGTAGAAGGGTTTCGGTTAGCAACTGTCGTATGATTCGAGCTCTGCTGGCACCGGCGGCTAGGCGGATAGAGAATTCATGCCCGCGATTGATCCCGCGCGACAAGAGTAGATTCGCAATGTTTGCCGTAGCCAGCAAGAGCACCAAACCCGCGACACTCATCAGCGCGTACAGCGGCTGAGAGAATCGGCGCCTGAGCACATCCATTCCCCGATCGGCGGGCAGAGCTTCCAAATGATGGAAATGCTTTGCGATGATGTCTTGCGGAAACCGGGACGTGCCCATAAAGGATCGAAACACGACGTCGGCTTCGGCTTGGGCTTGCGTGCTGGAAATGCCGGGCTTCAGGCGACCAACAATGCCGTGCATCCAAATAGCGCCGGAGTCGGCCAGAAGGGCTCCTTCGGTAGTAATGGGAACTGTGATGTCCACTGGTGAGCCCGGCTGGAGGCCTTGGAACTCTGCTGGTGTCACGCCCACGATGACAAACGACTGCTTCCGAAACGAAACTGATTTCCCTATTGCTGCCTGGTCCGCGCCAAAGCGTTTTCGCCAGTATCGCTCGCTAATGACAGCAACCGGCGGATCAAGCCGCTCGTCATTCGGTGTCATCACGCGGCCCAGAAGTGGCTTGACGCCAAGGAGTTCAAAGTAGTTCCCCGACGCCACTTGACCCATGACCTGCTCTGGATGACCGTCGATTTCCAAGCGCAGCTCATCGCTACTAAAGGCAGCCAATGCAGTGAAGGACCGGGTCTCGGTCCGCAGCCTGCTGAAACACGGATAGTGCGGCGGTCCTGAGGTTCCCGCGCTGCCGGCCATCTCAAGAAACAGCAACTGCCTGGGTTCCTGGACAGGGAGCGTCTTTAGCAATACGGCGTCGATCAGGCTGAACACCGCCGTGTTGGCTCCAACCCCGAGAGCAATCGTCAATGTGGCGGCTGCCGTGAAACCCCGGGCCTTTAGCAACGACCGGAACCCGAAATGCAGGTCCTGGCGCAGTTGATCCAGCCACATCGAGCGCTGGGATTCGTAGAACCGTTCCTGGACGACTGTGACGTTGCCGAATGTGCGGCGCGCGGTGGCTTCCGCCTCCATCGGGGACATCCCATCGGCGATCAGCCGGTCAACCTCCAGTCGCATGTGCGAGTGCACCTCAGCCTGGAAGTCATCGTCACGGCGTTTTCGAAACCACATAGGACCTCCTTAGCCTGCCGGATTTTCGGAAGCGAGAACTCTTCCCACCGCTGCTGCAATTCGCTCCCACTGCTTACGCTCCACCGCGATCTGTTTCCTGCCCGCCGGGGTTAGAACGTAAAACCTCGCCTTGCGATTGTTGTCGCTCGTGCCCCACTCCGCCGAGACAATGCCTCGTTTCTCCAGCCGCTGTAACGCTGGATAAAGGGAGCCGTGATCGACGAGGATCTCGTCTCCACTCGTGGCTTGAATCGCGCGTGCGATGCCTTGTCCATGCGCTTTGCCAAACAGCAGGGTTCTGAGAATTAACAAATCCAGCGTTCCCTGCAATAGCGAGAGTCTTTCGATTTCATTACTTCGTGTTGACATTCTACCCAAGCATAGTTCAGCTTGGGTAGAAGGTCAATATAAGGGTGTCATTTCGGCTGGGTCGCGGAGATAGATCCACGCTGACGGGGCAGCGTAAAGTTTCTCAAGACTGCCCGATGACCAAGCTCTCACGCGCAGCTTCTACAACGGCTTTGGTCACTTGCTGCAACGAGTTGATTTCCAGAATTCGCTCCATCTGGGTGAGGAGCCGATTCAGCAGGCGAAAGTTTCCGCCGGTAATTCGGATGATGGCCGCTACGGCATCTTTAGCCCACGGCTGCGCAGGCAGATTCACATCTGCGGGCGTCCAACGCTGCTCCAACAACTGGCGGATCTCGGTCGTACCTAATGGGCGGAACTCATGCACAAACCCAATTCGCGAATAGAACTGCGGATAACGCGCCAGTCGCTTCTCCAGTCCGGGCATGCCAATCAGAATCAGCCCAATCCGCCCCTCGCGAAGATCGCCCGGACTTGTTCGAGGCTGGGCATGCGTAGCCGGTCCGCCTCGTCGACCAGCATGAGCGAAGTCGGATCGGAGATCTGTGCTTCCTTCCGGACGTAATCCTTTGCAACCTCGCCGTAGGTTGGCTGGAG
>DASQDN010000592.1:0-3399 GCA_035634155.1 Bryobacteraceae bacterium
TATGGCATGAACGTGAGCGATGTGCGAGCGCTCCTCGATTCCAGCCCCGGCGGCATGCAAGTGTCGGAGATGATCGAAGGCCAGCGCCGCTTCCCCATCGCCATCCGCCTTCCGCAGAAGTATCGTGAGGACATGCACGCGCTCGGCAACATCAACCTGCAGGCCGCCGGCGGGGGACTCGTGCGTCTGAACCAGGTGGCGCGGATCGGGACGACGCGTGGCCCGGAGGTCATCTCTCGCGAGAATGGCCAGCGGCGCATCGTGGTGCAGGCAAATGTGCGCGGCCGCGACCTGGGCAGCTTCGTCGCCGAGGCTCAGCGCAAGATGCGAAGCCTCGATCTTCCCCCGGGCTACTTCATCACCTGGGGCGGCCAGTTCGAGAATCAGGACCGCGCACTAAAGCGCCTCGCAATCGTGCTGCCTGCCTCCATAGCCATCATCCTGGGCCTTCTTTACGCCACATTCGGATCGTGGCCCCAGGCGCTACTGATCCTGATGAACGTGCCCTTCGCATTCGTCGGCGGCATTGCCGTGCTGTGGCTGCGTGGGATGAACCTCAATCTGTCGGCGAGCATCGGCTTCATCGCGCTCTTCGGGGTAGCGGTGTTGAACGGGATTGTGATGGTCAGCTACATCAACCAACTGCGCGCGGCCGAGCGCCCCTTGCATGAAGCCGTAGTTGAAGGAGCATCGCTGCGATTGCGCCCGGTTTTGATGACGGCGCTGGTGGCAAGCCTGGGCTTCGTCCCAATGGCGCTCTCGCAGGCGATGGGATCGGAAGTACAGCGGCCCCTGGCAACCGTTGTCATCGGTGGGCTCATCACATCGACGTTGCTGACGCTCTACATCCTGCCGGTGCTATACCCGTGGTTCAGCCGCAGGAGTCACAACGCTTAAACCGCCGGCTCCGTTGACTGCTTCCGGAATGGTGTCGCCTTCGCCATCGGCAAGGAAAAGGTTCGCCTCGAGCCCGTGCTGCTTGGTATACAACTCCCAATACCGGCCGCGAGCTTCGTAAAGCGATGCGTGCGTGCCGCGCTCCACGATGCGTCCTTCTTCCACCACCAGAATCTGGTCAGCGCGGCGAATCGTCGACAGCCGGTGCGCGATCACGAACGTCGTGCGCCCACGCATCAAATATCCGAGCCCTTGCTGTATCAAAGCCTCGGACTCGCTATCCAGGCTCGATGTCGCTTCATCCAGAATCAAGATGCGCGGGTCTGCCAGAATCGCGCGTGCAATCGAGACACGCTGACGCTGGCCTCCGGACAGCTTCACACCCCGCTCGCCCACAACCGTGTCGTAGCCGTTCTCCAGCGCTTGGGCGAAATCGTCGACACGCGCGATCCGGCACGCCTCCAACACCTCGGCTTCCGTAGCGGAAGGTCGACCGAAGGCCACGTTCTCTCGAATGCTGCCGTCAAACAAGAACGTCTCCTGCAACACCACGCCAAGCTGCGGCCGAAACGAACTCAGCCGCACAGTGGCAAGATCCACTGCATCCAATAACACCGAGCCGCCCGTCGGTTTATGGAACGCTGCGATCAAGCCCGTGATGGTTGACTTACCCGATCCCGACGATCCGACCAGCGCTGTCGATGTGCCGGGCTCCGCGACAAAATCGATACCGTGCAACACGGGCTTACCGGCCTCATACTCGAACCGCACGTCGCGAAACTCGACACGCCCGGCCACCGGGCCGATGGCGAAAGTTCGACTGGGATCCTTATCCTCAGGGTTCTCGTTCAGCACTTCGCGCGAGCGCTCCAGGCCGGCAAACGCTTCGGTGATCTGCGTTCCGATCTGCACGATTTGAAACACCGGAGCCACAAGGAACGCGAGGAAGGCCGTGAACGTGACAAACTCGCCGAGCGTGATGGCGCCCGACGTTACCTGCCGCGCGCCCACATACATCACCACACCCCCAACCAGCCCGAGCAGCACACTCGCCGACAGATTCATTACGGAGATCGCGGTGAGTGACTTGAGCACGTTCTGCAGCAGCCGATTCACGCCGCCTGCAAACACCTGCGCCTCTCGAGCCTCCGCGTGATATCCCTTAATGACGCGAGCGCCGCCAAGTGACTCCGTTAGCCGACCTGTCACCTCGGCAGTGATCTTGCCCCGCTCCTTGAAGATCGGCCGCACATTTGAGAAAGCCTTCTGCAGCGCAATCCCGAAGAACGCAAGGAATCCGACGGTGACGAAGGTCATCAAAGGACTGATGCGGACCAGCAGGATGAATGCGATGAACGCGGTCATCAATCCGCCGATAAACTCGACCAACCCCGTGCCCACCAGGTTACGCACGCCCTCCACGTCGGACATGATGCGCGATACCAGGTTGCCGGTCTTATTTGAATCGTAATAAGAGATCGGCAGCCGCCCGATGTGCTCCTGCAGCTTTTCGCGCAACTCCGCGATCAGACGTTGCGCCGCCTTGGAAAGGAGTTGCGTCAGCGCGAAAGAGGACGCGCCTTGGATGATCGTCGCCAGCACCACGGCGCCCAGCAGCGGCGTCAACATCTCCGACCGGTTCTTACCGATCACGTCGTCGATGAGATACTTCGTGGACGCTGGAAGCACCAGGCTCGAGGTCCGGTTGATAGCCATGATGACCATCCCGGCCCCTAAGATGCCACGGCGTGGACGCATCAGCGCCCACAGGTCAGGCAGCACCGCGCGCACGTTTGGTTTGGAACCGGCCACTATCTTGTTATGATGCACGGCCGGGCCTCCAGGTATCCTTTTGGATGCGATGTCGCTCAAGGAGTACGTCCGCAAGCGCAACTTCGACCAAACGCCGGAGCCCGCCCCTGGATCAGTTGAGCCCGCGGCGCCCACGCAGGGCCGGCTCTTCATCCAGCGCCACGACGCAACGCGCCTTCATTACGACCTGCGTCTGGAAATCGGCGGAACTCTGAAAAGCTGGGCGGTTCCGAAGGGCCCGTCACAGGTACCGCTTTCCAAGCAGCTCGCCATGCACGTGGAGGATCACCCGATCAGCTACGGAGACTTCGAAGGCAACATTCCGAAAGGCAACTACGGCGCGGGTAGCGTGATGCTTTGGGACTACGGCACATTCGAGATCTTGAAGGATGGCGATGGCGAAGGCCAGCTCGCGCGCGGCGACCTCAAGTTTCGCGCCGACGGGCGGAAGATGAAGGGCGAGTTCGCCCTAGTTCTAATGAAAGGTCGCGGCAAGGGCAACGAGTGGCTACTGATTAAGAAGCGGGATGAGTTCGCCGATGAGAACTACGACGTCGAAGCGCACGCCTACAGTGTGAAGACCGGGCGCACGCAGGAAGAAATCGCGCAGGAACTCCCTCCGAAGAAGACCGCGACCAAGAAGAAGGCGGCGCGAAGGCCCAAGACCAAATCGAAATCTAAAACCAAGCT
>DASQDN010000593.1:0-5320 GCA_035634155.1 Bryobacteraceae bacterium
TGTCAGGAATGGCAACATCACGCTGGAAGGAGTGGTGGCAAACGAGGGCGATAAGAACATCGCGGGCGTACAAGCTAATTCCGTCTCGGGCGCCTTCAGCGTCACGAACAACCTGCGGACCGAAAGCGGCGGCAACCAAGATACGCGGTCGCGACAAAAATAGCCATCCGGCCAAATCGCGGCGCCCGCTACACTGGTTGAGTATGTGGCGGGCGCTTGTCTTTCTTCCCCTTCTGTGCGTCGCCCAGGATCTAACCAAGTACACCATTGAGACGATCGCCGCGTCTCACAAGTTTGTGGAAGGACCGGTATGGTCTGCTCGCGAAGGCCATCTGCTGTTCTCGGACGTTCCCGTCAATCAAGTTTTTAGGATCGATGGAAAAGGTAAAACGGTCTTTAGAGAAAACACTGGCGGCGTGTCCGGCGGCGCCTACGATGACAAAGGTCGGCTGTACTTGTGTGAAGCGCGTACCCGGCGGGTGGTTCGCTTGCCCAAAGGCGGCGGCGCACCCGAGGTTCTGGCGGATGCGTATGAGGGCAAGAAACTGAATGGCCCGAACGATATTGTGGTCACCCGCAACCAGCATGTGTACTTCACAGATCCAGTCTTCGGCGATGCGGTGGATAGCCAGGAGCTGCCCTTCTATGGAGTGTTCCATATCTCGCCGAAAGGAATCGCGACAGCAGCATTGAAGTGGAAGACGCGGCCGAACGGATTGGCTTTGAGTTTCGACGGCAAGGTCCTGTACGTGACTAATTCGGACGAGCGCAACGTGCGGGCTTACGACGTTGGTAAGGACGGAACGTTGGAGAACGAGCGTGTCGTCATCGAGAAGACTGACGGCGTGCCGGGCGGGATCGAGGTGGACGCGCAGGGCAACCTGTTTGTGGCCGCTAAAGGTGTGCAGATTTTCTCGCCCGCGGGAAAGATGGTGACGAACATCGAACTGGCCGAGAAGCCGTCGAATCTGGTGTTTGGTGACGACAGCCTGCAGACCTTGTATGTGACGGCTCGTACAACCGTGTATAGGATCCTACTGGAGACCAAGGGAGTCTCCATCTATTAGCCGGCGGTATCCAGAGCGGCCGGTGCTGGGCGTGGGCGCGCTCGTGTTTGAGGGCGATCGCATTCTCCTGGCGGAGCGCGGTCGCGAGCCGCTAAAAGGCTACTGGTCGCTGCCGGGTGGGGTGTTGGAAACGGGTGAGACGTTGGAAGACGGCATACGCCGAGAGGTGCTGGAAGAGACCGGCCTTGTCGTGGAGACAGCAGGAATGGCCGAGATCTTCGAGCGCATCATGCGCGACGAGGAAGGCCGCTCTGAGTATCACTACGTGCTGATCGATTATTTCTGCCGCGTCACGGGCGGCATCTTGCGCGCAGGCGACGATTGCAGCGCCGCGCGTTGGTTCGAGATGAAGGAATTGCCGGGCTTGTTGCTGACCGAAGGCACACTCGGGGTGATTGAAAAAGCATATGAAACGTACCAGCGCCGAACTGCTCGAGTATGACGAGCTGAAGCGCCTGCTGGGCCGGTATGTCGCTGGGCCGCTCGGCCGCATCGAACTCGACCGGCTTCAACCGACAACAGACCGCAATTTTCTGGAAAGCACCCTCGCCGAAGTGGCCGAGGCGATGGCATTTGTGCGTGAGAACGGTCGCTTGCCGCTGAGTGGTCTTGCCGACAGCAATCTATCAGTGGCGAAGCTGCGGATCGAGGGCATCGTCTTGGAGGCCTCCGAAATCGCGGACCTCACCAGATTCCTGGAGCGTGCCGATGAAGTACGCGCGCTGCTTGCAACCGAGCAGTTCCCGTTGCTTCAGAAGCGTTCGGCGCTCATGGCGGATTTCCGCGGACTGCTTCGGGAGATCGGCGGGAAGGTGCTGCCGAATGGGTCCATCGCGGATGACGCCAGTGTTGCGCTGCATCGCCTGCGTCGTGACATCGATCGGCAGCAGCGCAATGTCCACCAATCGCTAGAGCGATTCCTTAAGGCGCATCGTGACGAGGGCGTGCTGCAAGAAGAA
The DNA here is from genome assembly GCA_035634155.1 of Bryobacteraceae bacterium. Lineage (GTDB taxonomy): Bacteria > Acidobacteriota > Terriglobia > Bryobacterales > Bryobacteraceae > DASQDN01. Next base: position 2,027 of record DASQDN010000593.1, read on the forward strand.
TACGTCACGATTCGCAATGATCGCTTCGTCGTTCCCGTTGTGGCGGGCCAGAAGCGACGTGTGGATGGTGTCATTCACGGCGCCAGTGGTAGCGGTCAAACGCTGTTCGTTGAGCCGCTGGACACTATTGACCTGAATAACGAACTCGTGCGGCTGCGGGAAGAAGAGCAGCGCGAAGTGTTCCGTATCCTGCGGGAGATTACCGATCGCCTGCGAGCCCACGCCGCGGACATTCGCCGGACTATGCAGGTGGTCAGCGAACTCGACCTGCTGTTTGCAAAGGCTGCGTTCGCGAGCGAGTTCGATTGCGTGATTCCCACGTTCGCTCCCGATGGCGAGCGTAGCGTGCTGCTCCGCGACGGACGGCACCCGTTGCTGCAGGACGTGCTTCGCAAGCAGCAAAAACGCGTTGTGCCGGTGACGTTGACGCTTGACGGAGTGCAGCGCATTCTGTTGATCAGCGGCCCGAATACCGGCGGCAAGACGGTGTCGATGAAAACAGTGGGACTGTTGGCGTTGATGGCGCAGTCGGCGCTGCCGGTACCCGCCACCGAGGCTCGATTTCCGATATTCGATCAGGTGCTCGCGGATATAGGTGATCAGCAGTCGATTGAACAATCGCTGAGTACGTTTTCCGCGCACATCGCGACTGTGAAGGCGATGGTAGAGGATTCAACGCCTGACTCGCTAGTGCTGCTGGATGAGCTGGGTCGCGCCACCGATCCCGAAGAAGGCGGAGCGTTGGGTGTTGCCATCCTGGATCACTTCCGGTCGCTCGGATGCATCGTGGTGTCGTCCACGCATTTGCTCGCGTTGAAGGTTTATGGCGCGAATACCTCCTCCGTATTGAACGGATCGATGGGCTTTGACGAGAACACGTTGCAGCCCACTTATGTCTTGCGGATTGGCGCGCCCGGCAAGTCGGCCGGCCTGGACATTGCGGGACGGCTGGGTATGGCGCCTTGGATTATCGAACGCGCGCGGGCGGCGATGAGCACCACCGAACGCGACATCGCCCGGTTCCTTTCCGAACTGCACGATCGCGTTGACAAGGCCGCCATTCTGCAACGGGAGCTCGATCAGAAACTGGCGCAGGTCAAGGCGCGTGAAGCGGATATCGAGCGCAACTACAAGCGCCGCGAGGCGGAGATGCTGCGCAAGCTGCAGGATAAATACGACGAAGTGGTCGCGAACTTCGAAGCCCGCGCGCTAGATACGATTCAGAACATCCAGGAACTGAAGGAACAGCGGAAGCTTCAGGATCAGGCTCGGTTGCAGGTGTCGAAGGTGAAGCGCGAGGGGCTGGACGACTTAACTACGCATGTAATGGCTGCGGCCGAGACGCCCATTCAACCTACGAAGTTGAAGCTGGAAGAGGGAGCTCGGGTGATCTTGAAGGGCATTCGGCAGCCCGCGCGCGTGCGGCGTATCGTAAACGACGACGTAATCGAGGTGGACGCCGGATTCCTGAAGATGCAGGTATCACGCGAGGATGTGCAGGAGATTCTGCCTGAGAAAGACACGGGCGCTTCGAAGCTTCCGAAGAACGTCACGTTTCAGCAAGCGGGTCCAAAGTGGGATATGTCGTACCAGGAGATCAACGTCATCGGCAAGCGCGCGGAGGAGGCGCTGGACGATGTGGATCGATTCCTGGATCATGCGGCGCTCGCGTCCGTGGATCGCGTGCGCATCGTACACGGGCATGGCATGGGCGTTCTGAAAAAGGCAGTGGCGAACCTCCTAGCCAAGAGCCCGCATGTGGAGAAGTTCTATCCCGCGTCGCCTCAGGAAGGCGGGGCAGGCGCTACGATTGCGGAGTTGAAGACCGCGTAGCGGCGCGGTCCAGAAGCAGGTGCTGCCGCGGCACGGCCAATGCAGCGCCTTCTTCAGTAATGATCTCCAGGATGTGAAGCAACAGCTCTTGCTGCAGCACGAGAAACTCGTCGTAATCGGGTGTCAACACGTAGGTGTAGACCTCCACGTCGAGCGACTGAGGGCTGATTGCGATGAAGCGCACACGGGCCGCCTGCTCGACCTTTGGGTGATCCTTCAGCATCCTTTCTAGACGCGGCAGGATCCTTCGAAGCTGCTCAGGCGTGGTGTCACGTTCCAACTGCAGGACCGGGCGGAATGACATCTTGTCCCGCTTGCCGAAGTTCTCGATCTGCAACGAGGAGAACTCCCCGTTTGGCACCGTGACTACGGTTCGGTCAACGGTGCGCAAGCGAGTGGACCGGAGGCCGATATCTTCAACGGTGCCGGTCTTATTGCCAAAACGGCAGAAATCCCCGACCAGTACAGGCTTGTCGCTGGTGATGGCGACTCCGCCGAACAGGTTTTCGATCGTCTTCTGCGCGGCGAGCGCGACCGCAAGTCCACCTACGCCGAGTCCGGCAAGCAACGCGGTTGTGTCGTATCCCCAACTCGTCAGCGTTGCCAACAACGCGAAGATCACGGCAGCCGCCTTCAGCGTTCGACGCGTCAGGGGCATGACGGATGCCGCTGTTGTTTTCTGGCGACGCGACATGGCCGCGACAATCCTGTTGGTTACGACATCGATGATCCGGACAAATACCCATGCGATCGCGAGGTAAATGAGACCGGTAAGAATTCTGCCCAAGTACGTTCGAAGCAGGTACGACGGAGCGATCCAAACGATGCCGATACGGTAAGCAATCAAGGCGATTAGCAACTGCACCGGGCTGCGGATGGAGGCCACCAGCGTATCGTCTAGCTGCGAGTGTGTGCGCCGCACGATTGGCTGCAGTGCGCGAATCAAAGCACGCGCGAATATGTGGCCGACCGGCAGGGCCGCGAGCGTGAGCAGCACCAGGGCGAGCCACTGCCAGATGCGGGTGTCGAAGGCGCCTGCCTTCAACATCCAAGCCGGAAGATACTTTTCCATCGCGTGACCCTCCGCCCGCGCGCGAAGCATCGGAATGAGGCTCACGGTTGCCGAGGAGATCAGCCAGATCTGCCCCGATGGAGTGGCTGGTACGCGCTCCAGGTAAAGCTCGATTTCGCGACCTTCCTGCCGAATCGCGGCGAGCAATTCCTGATTCGGCTCAAGTCCATCGGCCAAATCCCCTTCGGGAGCGTTGCTGAGGCGCGCCGGATCCTGGGCGAGCTCGCGGTCCAGGACTTCTTTAAGCTGCCGGGCAAGCTGTTCCGGCGCGCCAGTCCGCCTGTGCTCGCGACGCACATTCAGGAACGAGGAGGCCCGGCGGAAGTCGCCTTCGCGCGCCGCGTCGAGGAATCCCAACAAGGCGCCTCGTGGCGTTTCTCGCACGTCGC
>DASQDN010000594.1:0-5255 GCA_035634155.1 Bryobacteraceae bacterium
GCCTGCACGACGGCGTGCTCGATATTGCGATTCCCGTCGCCGAGGCCATGATGCCGAAGCAAATTCCCATTGAAGGAGAGTCGCGCCAGAAGGCAATCAACGCCTGATCCTGAAAGCTGGTGGTTGGGCTCGGGTGGCGGGCGCGTGCCCGTCACCCCTTTCTGGAGTGATCATGCATGGGCTGCCGGCCGACATCCAACGAATCTCTGCAAGCCTTACGCGATCTGTACCACCGAGCGGTCGATCACGGGGATGAGTGTCTTTCTTTGCTGCTCGCCGGCGTGGAGTTGTATATCCGCGCGGGAAGGGAGTTCGAGCTTCTGGAGATCATGCGGAGCCGGGCGGAAGACATGCGCGACGCCGTGGAAAACACGCCATCCGCGGACGACCTCCGCCGATTATACGAGCGCGATTAAGCGGTCTTGCCGGCGAGTTCTGCCTCGGGCTCGGGCTTCGGCAGATCCCTCTTATACTTGCATTCCGGGTTCGGGCACTGCGCCACCGGTCCTGCCTTCAGCCACTTTTCCACCAAATAAGGATTGCTGCAGTTCGGACAGGGCTCCGGCATGGGCTTGCCCCACGAGGTGAAGTCGCACTCCGGGTAACGATTGCAGCCGTAGAACTTGCCTCGACGCGAGTTGCGTTCCACGATCTCGCCTTCCGAACAGTTCGGACACTTCACACCGATCGTCGGCTGCTTGGTGTATTTGCACTCGGGATAGCCGGAGCACGCGATGAACTCGCCGAAGCGGCCGAAGCGCTGCACCAGATTCTTGCCGCAGTTGGGACAGGTTTCCTCGAGAGGAACATCGGCCTTCTTCTGCTGCCCTGCTCCGCCGAGCTGCTTGGTTGTCTTGCAATCGGGATAACCCGAGCAGGCATAGAACTGACCGAAGCGCCCCTTCTTCAGTCCCATCGGACGGCCGCAGTTCTCGCAGTACTCTTCTTCGCCGGTTTCACCGATTCTTTCGGCCTCGGCCGGGTCGATTGCCAGTTCCCGCGTGTTCGTGCAGAAGAACTCGGTGCGCTGCCACGAGAGTTCGACACCTTCCTTGCCGTCGCTCAATCCCGCCTTATAGAATTCGTCGAACTGCGGGTAGCGGGCCTGAATCTTCTGGAGCCGTTCGGCAACCACTGCCCGGTCTTTCTGCCGCCGCTCCGCGATCGCCTTGCTATTGGTCTTTAACGCGGCGAGTAGCGGCTTAGCGCCGACCGCGGCGATAAACTTATCGTGACCATCCCAGGTCACGCCCGCGTCAGGGAACCGGGCCTGCAATTTTGCAAGGCGCTGGCTGAGATCGTGTTGGACGCGCTCGCGACGTCTGGCGATCTCTTTTTGCAAGCCGTCGAAGTCTGCTTCGGTTGCTTTCGGAGAAAATTCGGGATACCCGGTGCAGGCAACGAAGCTGCCGTGCCGGCCCCATTTGATCACCATGGGCTTGCCGCACTTCTCGCAAATGAGATCGGTGGGCTTTTCCATGCGCTTGATGTCGGTCATGTTCTGCTGAGCATGCTCAAGGTCCTGCTTGAGCCGCTCATAGAACTCCTGCATGGCAACGCGCCAGTCGATCTTGCCTTCTTCGATTTCGTCGAGCTCTTCTTCCATGCGCGCTGTGTAGCGGATATCGAAGATATCGTCGAAGTTCTCCACCAGAAGATCGGCAACGATCTCGCCTACTTCGGTGGGAGTGAATCGGCCGCCTTCCTTCTGTACGTACTCGCGTTCCTGAATGGTGGAAAGAATGGCCGCATATGTCGAAGGCCTTCCCACTCCGTTGGCCTCGAGCTCCGTCACCAGCGTGGCTTCATTGAAGCGCGGCGGAGGCTCGGTGAAGTGCTGCTCGGGTTCGATGGACTTGAACTTCAAGACCTCGCCTTCGGTAACTGCCGGTAGGCGATGCTTCAGTTCTTCATCTTCGTCATCCTTCTGGTCCTTGCCTTCCTCGTACACGGCGAGGAAGCCATCGAACTTCGGCACGGAGCCTGTGGCCCGGAAGCGGTACTCGTTGTTATCGCGACCCGTGGTGGTGACCTCGATGGTGGTCTGATCAAACACCGCGGGAGTCATCTGCGACGCGACAAAGCGCATCCAGATGAGCCGATACAGCTTCAGTTCGTCCTCAGCAAGAAACTGCGCGAGGCTTTCCGGCGTGCGGTGCACCGAAGAAGGGCGAATCGCTTCGTGCGCATCCTGAATGTCCTTCTTGCTCTTGTAGACATTCGGCGAAGCAGGGACGTAGGTAGGGCCGAAGCGCTGGGTAACCAGGTCACGCACCTCGGCAACGGCATCGTTGGAGACACGTACGGAATCAGTACGCATGTACGTGATGAGACCGACCGCGCCCTCTTTGCCAAGTTCCTTGCCTTCGTAAAGGCCTTGCGCGAGCATCATGGTGCGCTTCACACTGAAACGCAGTTTGCGCGATGACTCCTGCTGTAGGGTCGAGGTGATGAACGGGGCCACAGGATTGCGGCGCTTCTCACGCGTCTGTAGCGATGCGACTGTAAAGTCGAGTCCGTCTACCTGCTGAACGATGTTGGTCGCCGTCTCGGCGTTCGCCATCTCGATCTGTTCATCGTTCCGGCGCACGAAACGTGCGTTCAATACCGGCGGCTTCTTCGCCACCAGATTCAAATCGATGGTCCAGTACTCACGCTTTTCGAACTTGCGAATCTCACGCTCACGCTCCACGATCAGGCGGAGCGCCACCGTCTGCACACGACCGGCTGAGAGACCGCGTCGCACCTTATCCCAAAGCAAGGGCGAGATCTTATAGCCGACAAGCCGGTCGAGAACACGCCGCGCCTGCTGCGCTTCCACTAATTGCAGATTGACCGTGAGCGGCTTCTCAAATGCCTTTTGAATGGCGTTCTTCGTGATCTCGTTAAACATCACCCGGAAAATCTGCGGTCCGGCCTTCTTGCTTGAAGCGCCCCTGCCATCGAGTTCTTCCTGCAGATGGGCGCAGATCGCCTCACCTTCGCGATCAGGGTCAGCAGCCAGGTAGATGGACTCGACGCCCTTGGCGGCAGCTTTAAGTTCCGCGATCAGTTTCTTCTTGCCTTCAATCACCTGATAGTCAGGACGGAAGTCGGCCTCCACCGCGACTGCGAGGTCTTTTTTGGGCAAGTCTTTGATATGCCCAAGCGAAGCTTTGACGATGTACTGGTTGCCCAGGTACTTGCCAATAGTCTTCGCCTTTGCGGGAGACTCAACGATAACGAGGGATTTAGCCATACGCAACGGTCAACAAATTACCACGAAACTCTAACGAACTTCCGCCCGGGGAGTTGACGAACACTTCCCCGAAGCTCCAACTCAAAGAGTGCTGCAATAATCTCCGATGAAGAAAAGTGCTCCAAGGATTCGACCAAACGATCCAGGTGCATCGCCTCGTCCACTCTTAGCCTCGAGACGATCTCTGCGGCCATTTTGTTCAGCGGGATCTCCTCTTCCGCTGTATCCTGCTGTTTCGAAACGTCTTGCTGAAGGCTAGGTTGGCCCTCCGTGACGAGTCGGCGACGGTCCTCCGGTGAGAGTTCCACGACTACGTCGTTCCATTCCTGTACGAGCTTCGCTCCCTGCTTGATCAGCAGGTTGGGCCCCCAGCTCATCTTGGAAGTGATGTTGCCGGGCACTGCGAACACTTCCCGCTGCTGGTCCATGGCCAGACGCGCGGTGATGGCAGAACCACTATACTGCGCTCCTTCGACCACAAGGACGCCGATGCTCATCCCACTCACAATTCGATTTCGAATCGGGAAGTTTTGCGGATAAGGGGGCGCTCCCATGGGAAACTCGGAGAGCACAAGGCCCTTTTCCGCCAGGGTGGCTGCCAGCTTGCGGTTTTCCGCAGGATACACCAGATCCACTCCACAGCCAAATACCGCGATGGTTCCGCCGTTGACCTGGAGTGCTGCGGTATGAGCCGCGGTGTCAATCCCGCGAGCCATACCACTTACGATTGTAAGCCCCGCCGCCGCCAGATCGCCCGAGAGCTTTTCCGAGGCTGCGATTCCATAGCGCGTCGGGCGGCGAGTGCCGACCACGGCGATCATCAACGTGTCGAGGAGTTCGAGCCGTCCACGCGCGAACAGCAGCACCGGCGGGTCGTAGATTTCGCGCAGGCGATCGGGATACTGCGGAGCGGTAATGGGGATCAGCGTGGAGCCGAACTCAGCCAGTTTGTTGTGCTGATCGGCGGCGTCTTCGAACGCGCAGCCGCTCGCAACCGACTGCGCGATGCCGCGCGGCAATCCGTGCGCTTCGAGTTCGCTTGTGGACGAGCGGAAGATCGCTTCGGGTGTGCGAAGCTTTTGGATCAGTTGATAAGCAGTGCGCGTGCCCAGGCCAGGCGTCATCTTCAACGCGAGCCAGTGCAGTTCCTGTTCCTTGGTCAGAGGCGCATGAGTGGTAAGTGCGGGCATTCCCCTAGGAAGTGTCGCACCCCTGCAGGAGTTCTCAATCGACGCGCATCGGACGACCGTCTGCGTCAAATTCCTGAATCACCGCTTCCTGACGGCGGACCGCGACGCGCTCCTGATGCCGCTCCTGACGCGAGGTCTTGGTAACGTACACCTCTTCCTTCAATCGATACCGCCGACTCACCACGAGCACTTCTTCCACGATGGGAATGACGATGGAATTGCCTTCTTCACGAATCGGGAGCGGCCCCTCCACCTCGCGGTCCAGCAGCACACGCCGAACGTGCACATGCTCCCGGAGGAGAGGCATGTCGATTTCTTCTTCATGCTCCAACACGCGGCGATGGACACGAACACCGCCTGTTTGAACGGCTCGCTTCTGAACGTCGAGTTCCTCCGCCACCACGGGAATGACGGTTTGCTCGCGACTCGCGGCTGGTTCTCGCGCGTCGGTGCTTTGGTACATCCGATCGATGTCATCGGGACTGAATGGAACCGAATACGATCCATCACTGCGCGCTGTGAGCAGGCCCGCAGGCGCTTCCAGCACGCGTTTGTCGCCAAGTTGAATCCGAACCGGTTCATCAGGGTCACGAGGAATGGGATCGAGCAGCACGCCGCGCAATCCTCCCGTACCTGTCACCTGGATTTGTTGATTGCTGCTCGGCATGGCAAACACCTCCTGGCAGACAAGGGCCGCCCCTATTCCGGGGCGGCCCACCATCCTCACGTTGTTGGACTCTGCTAGCGGCGGCCGGTGACGCGATCCCAACCGTAACGAATGGAATCTTTCATCTGCTCCCACTTGCCATTCGGATACTGCCGCTCAT
>DASQDN010000595.1:0-18456 GCA_035634155.1 Bryobacteraceae bacterium
GCCGTACGGTGTTTCGAATGGTTTGCGAGTGAGGCCAAAGCGGTCAGGTTCGCCGTAGTGCGATGTGCCGAGAATCACGAAGGTGGTGTCGTCGCGCAGTTCTGCAGGCAGTGCCGTATAAGCGGCGCGGTAGGTCTGCCAGCCTCCGAACGGGCTCACGTGCGGAGCGGCGATGCCGATCAGCTTTCCTTCGACTGGCGGGTGTTCTGACCCCGCGAGATAGGCGTCCAGTGTGGCGCGCACATCCTCCGGCTCCTCCGGATAGGCAGTTCCTGCATGGATGGGCGGGCGCGTAGGGGATTCGGCGAACTCACGATGACGGGCCTCGCGGAGATGCTCGTATGTATCGTCATGGAGGAAGCCGGAGGTGCTCAGTGTCTCGACCAGGTGCTGTTCCAGCGGGCCGACCTCGAGTTGGCCTGTCATGCGGACCAGCAACTGACGTAGATCCAGATGGGTCTGCTCGCCGTCGAAGCATGCCAGGCATTGCACCAACTCCGGCGGGATGATCAACACGGCCTCCGAATAGCCATAAGTGTCTCGGATGAGCAGTCCAGGGCGATCCTCGACCGGCGAAGGCATGAAATCGAGGTTCATTCGGAGTCGGGGCAGCGGCTGTGCCATTGCCTCCCATCATACGTACTGTCTCAACAGGATCCAGTTTCGGACGTCCTTCCGGATGCCGCGCCCGTCTAAAGAAGTACAGTAGAGCAAATGCCCAGACCGGCGAAGCTATCGACCGAGCAGTTGAGCGCGCGTTTGCCGCAGCTCCCCGATTGGAGTGTCGTGAACGGCAAACTTCACCGCGAGCTGAAGTTCGCCGATTTCACGCACGCCTTTGCGTTTATGGCCGCAGTCGCGACCGTGGCCGAGAAGATGGACCATCATCCCGAGTGGCTGAATGTGTACAGCCGCGTCACGGTGGATCTGTCCACGCACGATGCCGGTGGAATCACTGACTTAGATTTTGAGCTTGCCTCGGCGATGGATAAGTTGGCGGCCAAACTGAGATGAAGAAGTTCCTGTTGATGATTGTGTTTGCGACGGTCCCGTTCGCTTCCCAGACGTCTAATACCGCTCCGGCGCTGCCGAGCCCGATCGGGTCCGGGGATCGCCGCGCTAGTACGTCGTCAACTGCGCCGGAGTTCACAACGGCCGCCACGATGGATGCCATCATTCACGAGGCGATCCGTGCGGGGCAGATTCCGGGCGCTGTGCTGGTGGTAGGACATAAAGGCCGCGTAGTTTATCAGAACGTTTACGGCGACCGTGCACTGGTTCCAGTGCGGGAGCCGATGACGTTCGATACCGTGTTCGATGTGGCATCTTTGACGAAGGTAGTGGCTACTTCCTCAGCGATTGCCAAGTTGGTGGAAGACGGGAAGGTGCGGCTGAACGAGCGGGTGACGCATTATCTCCCTGAGTTCCAGGGCGGCAAGAGCGACGTTACCGTCCGCCAACTGCTCACGCACTTCTCGGGGATGCGCCCGGACGTGGATCTGGAGCCGGCGTGGAGCGGCTATGAGACCGGTATTCGGCTGGCAACCATCGATCGGCCGACGTCCTTGCCAGGGACTCGGTTCGTCTACAGCGACATCAATTTTGTTTTGCTAGGCGAAATTGTTCACCGAGTTTCCGGTAAGACTTTGGCCGAGTACACACGCGAGAAGATATTTGCTCCCCTCGGCATGACCGAGACGATGTTTCAGCCTCCGCTGGGATTAAATCCTCGGATTGCACCAACGGAGATCTTGAAGGGCACGAGCTCTCCCCTGCGCGGGACAGTTCACGATCCTACGTCGCGCTACATGGGCGGAATTGCCGGCCATGCGGGTTTGTTCTCGACCGCCGCAGACCTGTCGAAGTGTGCGGAAATGATGCTCGGCATGGGCCGCCGGAATGGCGTGCGTATCTTTAGCCCGCTGACAGTGCGAGCGCTGATAACGCCGCAGGGACCGGCGGATCAGCCGATTCTACGGGGTCTCGGGTGGGATATTGACTCGCCGTTCTCGGGCAGTCGCGGGGATTTGTTTCCGGTGGGTTCGTTCGGTCATACGGGATTTACGGGTACCTCGATGTGGATGGACCCGTTCACTGACACCTACGTGATCTTGTTGACCAACGCTGTTCACCCCACCGTCAAAGCCGCGATTACTCCTTTACGCGGCAAGGTAGCGAGTATCGCGGCCGCGGGGTTGAATCTGCACGACTTTCCGGGCGGCGCTTATGCGATAGGGGGCGTGCTGGCGCAGGTGGTGAGACCGCCCTTGGCTGCGCGGCCTCCATTCAGGTCGGCTCGCGTTTTGAATGGGATTGACGTGCTGGTGACGGAGAAGTTCGCGTCCCTGCGAGGCAAACGCGTCGGATTAATCACAAATCACACTGGATTGACGCGCGACGGCCTGCGCTCAGTGGATGCGATGGTCGCGGGCGGTGTGAATCTGCGAGCACTTTATTCTCCTGAACATGGACTGGCGGGTAAGGAAGATCACGAAAACATTAGAGATACAAAGGACGCGGCTACTGGAATTCGTGTATGGAGTTTGTATGCCGGAGAGAACCGTCGTCCCTCCGATGAAATGTTACGTGACATCGACACGCTGGTCTTCGATATCCAGGATGTGGGGACTCGCTTCTACACCTACACATGCACTATGGCGTATGCCATGGAAGAGGCCGCCAAGCGGGGAGTGGAGTTTGTAGTGTTGGATCGGCCAAATCCTATCAACGGCTTACAGGTGGAAGGTCCCGTCCTGAAGCCGGCCCTGAAGTCTTTCATCGGATGCATTGAGATGCCGCTTCGTCACGGGATGACCGTGGGTGAACTCGCCACCATGGTGAATGATTCGTTAAGGCCGAAGGCTAAATTGCAGGTTGTGAAGATGCGCGGCTGGCAGCGCGGCGATTGGTTTGACGCCACGGGCTTGGAGTGGATTAATCCATCTCCGAATATGAGGAGTTTGAATGCGGCGCTGCTTTATCCAGGGATTGGCATGCTGGAGCTCGCAAAACAGTACTCAGTTGGCCGCGGTACTGATGCGCCTTTTGAGCAGATCGGCGCAATTTGGATGAACGGGCAGCAACTTGCGGAATATTTAAACACTCGGCAGATCCCCGGGGTCCGTTTTTACGCGACGCGGCTGCATCCAACAGCGTCCAACTTTGCGGGCAAAACCATCGATGGAGTGCGATTCGTGATTACGGATCGCGAGGCTCTGCGCGCGGTCAGACTCGGTTTTGAAGTGGGAAGCGCGATCGCCAAGCTGTTTCCTGGGCAGATGGACTGGGCTGCAAATGATCGCTTAGTCGGGGACAATGCGGTGTTGAAGCAGTTGGAGGCAGGAACGGACCCGGCCGTGATCGAGCAGAGCACGGCGGCGGAGTTAGAGCGGTTCAAACAGCAACGGCAAGCGTTTTTGCTGTACTAAAACTTCGTGAGCAATACGAAAAAGAGGGCAGTCGGCGCTGCCCTCTTTTTGCTACTCGTCCTTGTCGTCCTTGGGTTTGTTCTTGCTCCCTGGAGGGCGGCCCCGGCGTTTCACCGGCGCTGTTGCAGCAGTCATCCACAGAGGCGGACGGCCTCTGCGCTTCCCGCGGCCACGTGCAAGCCGCTCAAGAATGATAATTGCTTCCTCGATCTGCTCGCGTTCCTGGCGGAGTTCCGCCAGCATTTTATTGACGTCCATTGCAGTTTACTCTCCCCACCGGTCCAGATGTTGTCGGCGGTATCTGTCACGCTGTTCTGAAATCAGAACAGGATGCTGATTCAGATTCTCCGTACAAGCTGTTTGTAACCTATTTTCTAGGGCGATTTCAAGTGGTCTGTTCTGTTTTCAGAACAGAATCGTAAATTTTAGATCCTTCGTTAAGCTTTGGAGAAGGTGTGCCTAGTACCTTTGATTCAAAGGTTTTAGGCGGCCGCCTGTCGGCTCCATCGCTTATAAAACGGTACGCCTATTGCGATAATACCTAATCCGAGCATACTCTCACGCGGAGATTTGACGAGCGTTGATGCGATGAGGGCAGCCGCCACGAGCACAAATAGTACCGGTACGACGGGATATCCGAGTGCTTTGTAAGGTCTTGTGAGTTCCGGCCGTTTGCGGCGGAGAACGATTACCGACGCGGTAGCCATTGCGTACAGGATCCAACTCGGAAATATAACCAGGGTATAGAGATCCTCATAACGGCCGGTGAGGACCAGCACGCTCGACCATATGCTCAATAGCAGGATGGAATTGCTGGGGCTGCCGAACTTTGGGTGCACGGCGGCGCAGGATCGAAAGAACAAGCCATCCTTTGCGAGGGCATAAGGCACACGCGATCCCGACAGCAGCGAACCGTTTAGGGCGGCGAAAATCGAGATCATCGCCGCAACACTGACTACGGCGGCGCCGCTTTGCCCGTAGACGCGGCGCATCATCTCGGCGGCGACTCGATCGCTTCCGGCGACAGCCTCGGCAGGTAACACATAGAAATACGCGAGATTCGTCAGCAGATAGATCACGATCACCAAAAGAACGCCGCCAATCAGCGCACGAGGAAGGTTGCGCTGCGGGTTCTGGACCTCGGCTGCGACCATGTTGACGTTATTCCAACCATCGTAGGCCCATAATGCTGCCACTAAAGCCGCGAAAAAACCTGTCCAGCCGCCGGCTGCGGGAATGGTTGTGGAATAATTCGCCACCGAGCCTACGTCTGCGGTCAGGCCGACCGCGACGATCGCCAGGATAAGCAATACCTTTACCGCCGTGACGGCGATCTGGACTCCACCGCCGACGCGCACGCCGAAATGATTGATCAGGCCGAGTAGCAGGATAACGGCCATAGACGCAAATTGTCCCCAGCGGACCTCCAGGGGCCCGCCTCCAGGGCCGACGGGAAGGTCGACCCGAAAGACGACGGCTTCCAGGCTGGGGGCGAACGTCGCTAAGTAATAGAAGAATAGAGTGGCAAGGGTCGCGATCGAGCCGCTTTTGGCGACCCACGCCTGCGTCCATCCATACATGAAGCCGTAGAACGGACCATAGGCCGCGCGCAGATATGCGTATTCCCCACCTGATTCGGGCATTGCGGCCGCCAGTTCGGCGTAGGTCAGCGCGCCGAACAAGGACAGAACTCCCCCGAATATCCAGACGGCAAAGACCATCTCGGGCGAACCCACGTGCGACACCATCGCTTTGGGCACGGCGAAAATGCCACTGCCGATAACTGTGCCTACTACGACGGCGATGGCGCCCCACAATCCGAGATCGCGGCGCAGTTGTTCTTGGCTCATGATTTTTCAGTGAGTGCGGCGTCGGCTTTTCGCGGAAACGCAAAGGAAACCAGATATCCGGCGGCGAATGTGGTCGCGCTCCCGATCAGGACGTACCAAGTCCAGGCGATGGTGGTGAACTGCTTGATGTAAAACATCATCATCAAGCTGGCGAGCATTCCGGCCATCGCGCCGATTTCCGACGTCCGGCGCGTGAGAAGGCCCAGCAGAAATACTCCCAGCAGCGCACCGTAAAGGATGGACGCGATCGATAAACCTGCTTCCAGCACCGATCCCCAATTACGCGCCACCAGGCCGATGAGGAAGAGCACAACGCCCCAGGCGACAGTGGCCCAGCGCGCGAGCTTCAGGTAGTGCGACTCGGGCTTGGCAACGCCGGCCAGCGTGGTCGTCAGGGGCTTGTAGAAGTCCATGATGGTAGTGGAGGCCAAAGCGTTTAGCGCGGCGCTCAGGTTGGACATGGCAGCGGCCAGGATGGCAGCGATCACCAGGCCTGCAATGCCGGGCGGAAGATTGTTCCAGATGAACTGTGGGTAGATGCGATCGGGAGGAGAGGGCGGAGTCGCGCCGGTCTCCAGGTAGTAGACGAACAGGATGACGCCGATAAACAGGAACAGGGTGAATTGAAACGCGATCACGATCCAACTCGCGAACAATGCCCACCGGCTCTCGGTTTCGTTTTTGGCGGCGAGAAGCCGCTGCACCATCAATTGTTCCGTGCCATGGGACGCAGTGGTGAGGAACGCCCCGCCAATCAATCCCGCCCAAAAACTGTAAGTGCGGCTGAAGAATTCGGAAGTAAAAGAAAAACGCCAATCGAAGACTTGGAACTTGCCGAGGGAACCTGCCACTTCCGCTACGTGATCCCAGCCGAGTGGAATCTTGCCCAGGATGACGAAGAGGCTCAGGATAGCGCCCGCAACGTAAAGGAACATCTGGACGACGTCCGTCCAAATCACCGCCGTCATGCCGCCTTCAAAGGTATAGACAAGGGTGAGGCAAACAATGAGGACGATGGATGCCACTTCGCCGGTGCCCAGCACGATGGACACTATGATGGAGATGGCAAAAACGCGCACGCCTTCGGCGAGGGCCCGGAGGACGAGGAAGACTCCGGCCGTCAGTTTTCTGATTCGCTGACCGAAACGGCGCTCCATCAGTTCATAGGCGGTGAACATTTCGCCGCGAAAGTAATGAGGCAGGAACAGCGTCGAAATAATTAAGCGAGCCAGGAGGTAGCCGAATACGACCTGCAGAAATCCGAAGTTTCCGTTGAAGGCGATGGCCGGGGTGCCGATGACGGTGAGAGTGCTGGTCTCCGCCGAGACGATGGAGAAGCCGATCGCCCACCAAGGTGCGTTGCGCCCACCGAGGAAATAGTCTTTGAGGGATTTCTGCGAGGTGCGGAACTGCGCTCCGAACCACGTTATGCCTATGAGGTATGCGAGGATAACACCGATATCGAGGTAACGCATCGGATGCACAGGAGTCTAGCACACGTCTGTAGTTTTGCCGGAGTGTAATCGCGGGAACACGCTGGCTTTTTTATGCATCTATACAGACAGTCGTGGTTGCGGGCGGAGGCAACCTTCGTTATACTCCGCAAGTGCGTGGCTCCGAAGAAGTAAACGGTTCCTTGTAGAACTGGAAGGCTTCTGGTACGTGGGCCCAATGCGTTATTCACCGCGAAGAAAGGTTATCCATTGAGAGTCAGGAGGCCAGGAGTGCTGGTTAGTTTTAAGAAGTTTGTTGGTGCAGCCGCGGTCGCGTCGTTGTTCACGGTCACCCTGCCGGCTCAGGATCAGGCGGCCCAAGGTCAAGCGCAGCCTCAAGGTCAAGGGCAAGCCCAACCCGCTGCGGGCGCGCCGGCGCAAAAGAACTGGAAGGATCGAGCTGAGTACGACCTGTATGAAGCCATCGGCAAGGAAGCGACCCCCGCCAAGCGGCTGGAGCTTCTGAACCAGTGGAATGAAAAGTATGCCGCGTCCGAGTTCAAGCTGGAGCGGTCACTGCTGTATCTGGATACATATCAGAAACTCGGCCAGGCGCCGAAGATGCTGGAAACGGCGAAAAGCGTGATCGCGATCGAGCCGACGAATCTGACGGCATTGTATTGGATCGCGTATTTGACGACATCGTTGAACAACACCGCGCCCGCGGCCCTCGATGCCGGTGAGAAGGCTGGACAGGCCCTGCTGAATCCGACCAAGCCGGCGGCCACCTCGGACGCCGATTGGGCCAAGGCCAAGACCGATATGCAGGCGCTTGGTCACAAGACGATCGGCTGGGTAAACATGATGCGCAAAAACGGATCCGCCGCGCAGGAGCATTTCACCAAGGCTCTGGAACTGAATCCTACGGCTGGTGAGGTTTCCTACTGGCTCGGGCAGACGATCATCGCCGAAAAGAAGCCGGAAACTTATCCGAACGCGCTGTATCATTTGGCACGCGCGGTGGCGTATGACGGTCAGGGCGCATTGCCGGCCGAAGGCCGCAAGCAGGTGGACGATTACCTGACAAAGGCTTACACCGGTTTCCACGGTGATTCGAGCGGTCTGGCGGAGTTGAAGGCGCAAGCCAAAGCTCAGCCTTTGCCGCCGGGCGGTTTCAAGATCGCGAGCGTCCGGGAGATCGCCGAAAAGAAGGCGGCTGAAGAAGAAGCAGCAGCCAAGGCCGATCCGCAATTGGCGCAGTGGAAGAACATGAAGGCAGGTTTGCTGGGCGACGCGGCTTACTTCGATCAGATGAAGGGCGCGGCTCTCCCCAAACTTCGCGGCAAGGTGGTTTCGGCCGAGCCGAAGAAGATCGTTCTTGCGCTGTCAGACGCTACGACTCCGGAAGTGACGTTGGAGTTCGAGACCCCCGTGAAGGCGGACGAAGGCGCCACGCTGCAGTTCGTGGGCGTCGCCAAGAGCTTCAGCAAGGAGCCGTTCATGTTGACGCTGGATGTACTTGAGAAGAAGGACGTCGAAGGTTTAAGCGCTGCTCCGGCGGCGAAGAAGCCCGCGCCGGCCAAGTCCAAGCGCCGTCGTTAATCAGGTTGAGCTGTTGGGAGCGCGTCGATTCTTGGCCGGTTGACTGGCCTCGATCAGACTATAGACGACGCGCTCCCAAACGCCGACTTCCACGGGCGTGTTGGACAGCTTGTGAAACTGTTGAACGAAGATGCAAGCGCGCTCAGGAACCGGTGTCGTCGATATTCCGCCCGCCACAACCAAGCCTCCCGTTAAGATCCATCCTTTCCATCGATTCGACATCATCACACATTACTGACGAGTCAGGTCGCCTCGCGTTAGCTGCTCACCGACTATACTGGCCAAATGACAACCACTCGTCGAGGCTTCGCTGCTTGTCTGGCGGGAGCGCTCGCGGCGCATGCGGCTGACGCAGGTTTCACGCCGCTCTTCAATGACGTCGACTTGAGCGGTTGGACATTATTTTCGAAGTCCGGATCGGGGTACCGCGTTGAGAATGGCGTGCTCGTCTGCCCGGAAGACGGTGGCGGCAATCTACTGACGAACGAAGAGTTCGCCGACTTCGTTTTCCGGTTCGAGTTCAAGCTATCGCCCGGCGGCAACAATGGCGTGGGAATTCGTGCTCCGCTGGCGGGCGATATTGCCTATTCGGGCATGGAGATCCAAATTCTGGATCACGGACATGACCAGTACAAAGGCTGGCTAAAGCCGACGCAGCGCCACGGGTCGATCTATGACGTGATTCCTGCAGTTGGCGAGGCGCTTCGGCCCGCCGGTGAGTGGAATCAGGAGGAAATCACGGCCCGTGGGTCCAAGATCAAGGTGGTGCTGAATGGCGTCACTTTGCTGGATGCGGATCTCCGGTCGGTGGCTGACCCGGAGGTGCTGAAGAAGCATCCGGGGCTGCTCCGGAAGAGCGGACGCATCGGCTTCCTCGGACACAAATCCCGTGTCGAGTTTCGCAATATTGAGATCAAGCGCTTGTAAGGCGGGTAGGCTAGCGGCGATTTCGGCGCATCCCACCGAGCGCGGCGAATGCAAGCAATCCGCCCGCGAACAGCGCCGCCGATATGGGCTCAGGGACGGCCGTGTCGGCGGGTGTGTCCTGGGCTTGGACGCGCGAGTTGGGCGTGATCACGGCTGCTGCTTCGCTGACCAGATAATCCTCGCCACGACGCATGTAAATGCGGCCATTGCCGTCGGGGATGCGATTGGAGAAGAAGCTGAGCGTCAGCGAGCCTGTGCTGACCGCGACATCGTTCAGCTTGACGCCGAAGATGGGGTCCACGCCTAGGTCGTTATGGAGCAGGTAGTCGCCGGGTGCAATTGCCACGCCGTCAACCTGCAGACCAAAAAGGCACTCGGCGTCGTTTCCGCAATCGGCGGGCAGCGCCAGGATGAAATGGCCGTCTTCGACGTTGCTCGCGGAGCGCTGAGCTCTTAGGGTTTGCGGTGACGTGACGGAAAACTCATACAAATATCGGAAATAAACCGATTGCGACAGACCCGTCGCGCCGACGTCTTCCTGATCGTACTGATCGAGGGCGTAGAAAACACTCACGCCGCTTCCATAGGTACCTGTCCCCCAAACGCCGGAGCCCGAGGACGCCGTATCGGAAAGAATCGGGAAGATGCTAGCCTGCGCCATCAGCGCAGCGGTACCGAGCAGTAGAATCAGTTTGCTCACGTGAACCCTCCGTAGACGAAACACCACAGGCAAGGGAGTAGCGCCGCTTGTTTTCCGCCGGTCGCAGGAAGAACCCCTTAGCCAAACCGCCGTCCACAACAGGACGTGTTAGGTGGTACGGAGCAATAGTACTACAAGAAACTCCGTACGACGTTCAACTAAGGTTATTTTGTACGGAAAAGGCGGGTGAGCTGGCTTGGGAGTCACCCGCCTGCAATTCTTGAGGGACGGTCTGGACGCTAGTTGCGGAACTTGCGAGCTACGGCCATCGCGGCCAAGCCGCTGCCGAGGAGGCCCATCGTCATCGGTTCGGGGACGAGCGGGTCGTCGCCACCCTCCGGCTGTGTGCCGGTCCAGAAGCTGAGGTGAGACACATCGGGCTGGTTGCCATTTCTGCCGACCGTCAGGCCTACGGTAGACCAATCGCCGGAGTTGGCGGAGGGGCTGTAGTGGTACAAGGTGAAGCCGTTGCCGCCCTTTACTGTCAGGTATGTGATGAAGACCGTGTCGTCATTCACATCCCATTTACCGCTTTTGCCTGGAATGCCAGTGATGGTGGTCAGGTCGGGCGCCGAATCGGACTTGTCGTAGAGTTGAAGGTCGACTGGAGCGCCGAAGTGAGCGGTCAGGATTGCCTGAACGCTGGCGAGGTCGTCGTTGTCCGCGTGCTCGCCGCCAATCTGCGTTACGGCGCCTTGGGCGCCGAGAGTTAACAAGCCGAGCAGGAGCCCGGTTGAAAAAAGAGATCTCACGTTTCCTCCGTTGAAATGCGTTTGCCCAGTGCGGCGCCTGGTCCTCGGGAGGCCTCGAAAACCCCCGGTACGACCTGACTAAGTACCTGACAGACCGTGACTAGGTGATACGCCTGAGTTGCTTCGTTCGAACAAGGATAGGGGAAAGTTATTGTACTTAGGAATGGGTCTCGGTAATGCGCCTTACCAGTACTCAGGGTTTGCTCTTATGAGTTTTCCGAGATGATCGGCTCAGAAGATTCAAGAAGATAGCTGGCTCAGGATACTTAGAAGGCAAGTATCGCGAAGTAACGGTTAGTTCTGTAAATACGGGGCTACTTCTTCGGGGGAGCAGGTACTTCGCCTTTGCGGCGCAACGTCGGAGCTTTTCGGGTCTGCTCGACTTCTTTCTTTTCCTCGGCGCGTTTGGCTTCGAGTGTTCGCACATCCATGAGCTCTTCGCGCTGCTGCTTGATCTGCTGCTCTTTCGCGACCACTTCCTGTGCGCGCCCAGTCAAGTCTTGCATGGCCATCTCCTGGCTGTCGCGCGTAGTTTCGATGGCCTGCTCCAGAACGAACTGGTAGCGCGCGATGTCCTTGGGTTGTGCATCCCGGACCTTCTCTAGTTGCGCGAGCATTTCCTTCTCTGCGTCCGCCACGGCTTTCACGCCGAACGCTACATCCACCTTGCGTTTGAGCGCGTCCTCAGTGACCGTATCCATGGCTTCGATGATGTGCGTGTAGTCTTCAAGCAGATCGTGCAGGAGCTTGGACCGGCCGGCCTTCTCTTGCGACGTCGCTTGCTGGATGAGATCGAGCCGCTGCTTGGCGAAGTGCAGGTATAGCTTCAGTCGTTCATTGGGCTCTTGCGCCAGCCGGACCTGGTCAGCCTCATCGGCGGTAAGGAAGTCACGCTGCTGCGCAAAAGAGCATACCGCAAGAACGATCAGAACAAGCAAGGCTTTCAACATAGGACTCATCTTCCTCACTTCTTTGCTCATTTCTTTGCCATGATGTCGTGCAGCAGTTTCTCGTGGATCTCCGTCATGCTTTTCATCGCCGCTTCCACGCGCGGGCGATCGTCCACCGAGACATCATTCGACAGCGTCGCCATCCGACGCAGTAGAGCTCGGAGTTTCAACTCCGCCCGTTTGAAGTACTTCGGTTTCTTGCTGGCCTGCTTGCCTGTGTCCTGTAGCGACTGCATGCTTAAGCGGGCCAGTTCTTCGATGGTGGATATATGTTGCTCGAAAACCTTGGGCTCGGCGCCGTCGGTGTAGGCTTTCACCGCGGCACTGATCTGGTCGTCGGCTGCCTTCAACGCGAGTTCCGAACGCTTTTCCAGGTCGCGCTCGGCTACAACGGACGCAGGAACTTCGGGGAAGCCGAAGCCAAGGATAGCGGCGGTGATGAACAGGATCACGCGATGCACAGCTTACCTCTTCGACCTCTCCTGTTTGATGATACGCACACGCTGGCGCGCCTTGAATTCCTCATCGGGATACTTGTTCTCGCTCCCGGCGAGGAACTTCTCATAATTCTCAAGCGCAGGCTCATACATCTTGTGCTTGTCGAGCACGATCGCGCGCAGGTAGAAGTGGCCCGGCTTCTCGGCGTTTAGCGCCTTCACTTTGTCGAGCGCTGCCAAGGCTTGGGGATACTGCTCGGCTAGCACGAGCACGCCCGCAAGCTCGCTCCAATGCTCAGCTTTGTCGGGCTGTGTCTGGGCAACGCGAAAGAACTCCTGGGCGGCGGGCGCATACTTCTTTTGCTGCCTGAGCACGCGGGCGAACTGCAGGCGCAGGTTTAGATTCTGTGGCTCGTCTGCAAGCGCGGCCTGCAGGACGGGCTCGGCTTTGGCGTACTCATTGCCGCCGATGTATGCCAGTGCGAGGGCATAACGGTTTGCAGCTGTCGGAGACTTTGCCACCGAGGCCTCCAGTTCCGGGATGGCCTTCGCTGAGTCGCCGCTTTCGAGGAGCAACCCTCCTAACCGCTCGCGGACGCCGGGCTCGTCGGGAAACTTCCGGTAAATGGCTATGGCCTCCTCTCGTTTATTGGCCTTCTCGTACCAGTCGGCAAGTTCCAGCAAATTGCCTGTCTTCTCAAACAGCGGCGCAGCTTCCTCGAGCTTGCCCGTGCGCGCCAATGCCCGCGCCAGGCCGATCTGCGCGGCTTGCGAAGTCGCGTCAATTTCGACAGCGGACTGGAAGTGAGGAATGGCCTTTTCGGGTGCTCCGGCGGCCAGGTGCGCTTCGGCAAGGTGGTAAACAGGTCGGAATTGCTTCGGCCTCTGCTTGGCCGCTTCCTCCAGGGATGACGCGGCTTCGGCAGCCTGCTTTGCGTTCAGCAGCACGATGCCGAGATTCAATTGCGCCTCATACAAACCGGGTTTCAGTTCCAACACCTTCTTGTAAGACGCAATGGCATCGGCATCGCGGTTCAAAAGACTTTGCGCGAGGCCGATGTGGAAATGAGCCGAGTAGTCCTTGGGGTCGGCTTCCGCTGCTTTGGTGAAGATATCTATCGCCGCTTGATAGCGCTGCTCTTCGAGCGCTTTCATGCCCTCGGCGGTGTAGTCGGGCACGAAGAATGCGGCCAACAGCGCCGCGTAGAGCCACATACTTCCAGTCTAGAGGAGAACTACTTGCAGAGGAACTGACCCGTGTAGGATTCGGCGATTTTGGCCACGTCCTCGGGAGTGCCCTGCGCGACGACTCTCCCGCCGGCTCCTCCGCCCTCGGGGCCGAGGTCGATGATCCAATCCGCGCTCCGGATCACATCGAGATTGTGCTCAATGATGAGAATGCTGCCGCCGCTTTCGATCAGCCGCTGAAAGGCATCGAGCAACTTGGTGATGTCGTCAAAGTGCAAGCCCGTGGTGGGTTCGTCGAAGATGAAGAGCGTGCCTTTGCATAGCGACTGGGAGGCGAGATGGCCCGCCAGCTTAACGCGCTGCGCTTCGCCGCCGGATAACGTGGTGGCCGATTGGCCGAGGCGCAGGTAACCCAGGCCGACATCGTTGAGCACGCGGAGTCGCGCAACCAGCTTTGGAATCTCCGCGAAGAAGCCGATCGCTTCGCGCACCGTGAGTTGCAGCACTTCGTGGATGTTCAGGGTCTTGTAGCGAATTTCAAGGATGCTGGATTTGTAGCGCGTGCCTTTGCATTCTTCGCAGGTCAGCTCGACGTCCGCGAGGAATTGCATCTCGACGGTGACGGCGCCGTCTCCCTGGCACACTTCGCAGCGGCCGCCTGGAATATTAAAGGAAAAGTGACCAGCGGTATATCCGCGGCGGTCGGCCTCCTTGGTGGAGGCGAAGGCTTCTCGCACCAGGTCGAAGGCTTTGATATAGGTCACCGGGTTCGAGCGCGGTGTGCGGCCAATCGGCGACTGGTCCACAAGCAACACGTCATTGAGCAGTTCGGTGCGTTCAATGCGCTTGCAGTGCAGCTTTTCGCTGCGTTCCGGATCTTCGGGCACAGCTTCCTTGCCGAGTCGCGCCGCCAGGGTCTTGTAGATGACCTCATGAACCAGAGTCGACTTGCCAGAACCCGAAACGCCGGTGATCGCAACCATCATGTCGAGCGGGATTTCGAGATCGATGTGCTTCAGGTTATTGGCACGCGCGCCGAGTACGCGCAACGCACGCTGAGGATGCGGCTTGCGGCGCTGGCGCGGCTTGACGACCGAGCGCTCGCCTTTTAGGTAAAGCGAAGTCAATGATGTAGCGCCGTCGCTGAGCAGGGCTGCGTACGGGCCGGAAAACAGGATCTTGCCGCCGTGTTCGCCTGCGCCAGGCCCGAGATCCAGGATGTGGTCGGCCGAGCGCATCACGTCGGCATCGTGCTCCACCACGACGATCGTGTTGCCGAGATCGCGCAGTTCTTCGAGGATGCGGACGAGTCGCTGGGTGTCGCGCGCATGAAGGCCGATGGAGGGCTCGTCGAGAACATAGCAAGCGCCCACGAGTCGCGACCCAAGGCATGTTGCGAGCTGGATGCGCTGCGCCTCGCCGCCCGAAAGAGTCGAGGACAAGCGATCCATTGTGATGTAGTGCAGTCCGACATCGTTGAGGAACTTGAGGCGCTGACGCACTTCCACCAACACTTTCTCGGCAATGGCATTCTCTTCAGGCGACACCTCCATCGTGTCGAAGAACTCCAGCGCTTCCGCGGTGTTCATGCGCGTGACTTCCGCCAGCGTCTTACCGCCTACGCGAATGTACAGCGCCTCCTGGCGTAGACGCGAGCCGCCGCAGTCCGGACATTGCGCGTACCCCCGGTAACGGCTGAGGAAGACCCGCACGTGAACTTTGTAGTTCTTCTGCTCCACTTCGGCGAAGTATTCGCGGATGGCGTTCAGCAGGATCGCTCGCTCTTCCGGGTAAAGATCGCAGAAGGGCACGGTGAAGCGGATCTTGCCTTTGTTCTCGGATTTGAAATGCTTCCAAGCCCAGTCGTGCTGAGGCTTGGTCCACGGATCGACAGCGCCTTCTTCGAGCGAAAGCGAGGTATCCGGGATCACCAGATCCATGTCGTAATCGATCGTGTTGCCGAAGCCCTGGCAACGCGGACACGCCCCTTTCGGATTGTTGAAACTGAACAGGCCGGGATCCGGCTCCTGGAACTCTTTGCCGCACGTTTTGCAAGCGAACTTCTCGCTGAATCGCAGCCGTATGTTGTCAGAGGACGCGGGTTCGAAGATCACTTCCCCTGCTTCGCGATAACAGATCTCCACGCTGTCCACGATGCGCTGATGCAGATCGTCGGTAATGGCCAGGCGGTCGACCAGCGCGAAAACCGGCTGGCTGAAGTCGATGTCGAGCAGCGACTCGGGCGTGGAGAACTCAAAGGTCTGGCCGCCCTGAAACAGCCGGTTGAAGCCTTTGGATCGCAAGGTGAAGAGGTGGTCGCGTAGCTTCTGCGTGTCGCCGCTCACTTCGACGGGGAACAGCACGTACCAGCGCGATCCCTGCGGCTGTTGCGCGAACGTATCGGCGATCTGGTCGACGGTATCCTTCTGCACGCGAGTGCCGCAGTTGGGGCAATAAGTGCGGCCGACTCGCGCCCAAAGGAGGCGGAAGAAATCGTACAACTCGGTGGATGTGGCGACGGTCGAACGCGGATTGCGGGTTGTGTTCTTCTGCTTGATGGCGATGGGTGGAGCGATACCCAGTATCTCGTCGACGTCGGGCTTCTCCATGCGTTCGAGGAACTGGCGCGCGTAAGCCGAGAGCGACTCGACGTACCGCCGCTGGCCCTCGGCGTAGATGGTGTCAAAGACGAGCGAGGACTTGCCCGATCCCGAGACTCCGGTGACTACGGTGAGCTGGTTGTGGGGGATGTCGACCGAGATGTTTTTCAGATTGTGGACCCGCGCTCCACGGATCGACAGGGAATCTTCCACTACTATTGAGAGTATCTCAAGGTCTCAACACACCCTCTTCCGCAAGCGGCTCCTCGACTGGTTCGATTCGTCGGCACGCGATCTGCCCTGGCGCGGCGTCGCTGATCCGTACCTGATCTGGATTTCTGAAGTGATGCTGCAGCAGACGCGCGTCACTGCCGTAATTCCTTACTACCAGCGTTTTGCCGCGCGCTTTCCGACAATTGCGGATTTGGCTTCAGCGCCCGAGGAGGAGTTACTGAAAGCTTGGGCTGGCTTGGGCTATTACAGTCGCGCGCGGAACTTGCAGAAGGCGGCGATCTCGATGGGGCGCAAGTTCCCATCCACGTATGAGGAGATTCGAGCACTGCGCGGAGTGGGCGATTACACGGCCGCGGCCGTGGCGAGCATTGCGTTCGGTATGCCGCATGCCGCTGTTGATGGCAATGTCGTGCGCGTCGTCTCGCGACTGACGAATGGCGTAGGCGACGTGCGTTCGGAGGCGGAGGCTCGCCTGGATCGATTGCATCCGGGCAAGTTCAACGAGGCGATGATGGAACTCGGCGCAACAATCTGCCTGCCCCGAAATCCGCAGTGCTTGTTGTGCCCCGTCGCACAATTTTGTGAAGCTCGAGCGGCCGGAACGCAGGACGAATTGCCTCCGAAGAAGGCTCGGAAGATGGTTCGTGTTGAACGAACTTTGCTGGTAATCCGGCGCGGGGAGAAATTGTTGTTCCGAAGACGCCCCGATACTGATCGAAGGCTCGCGGGATTTTGGGAACTCCCTGAGCCGGAAGAACTTAAGACAGCGAGGATCGGAAAAGAGCTTGGCCGTTTTCCGCATACCATCACAAACTTTCACAACATTTTTACAATTCGTCAGGCGGAAATCGCTGTAAAACCAAGGGGTTACGCTTGGCTCTCTCCTGTCGAACCAGTAGAATACCTGTTGAGCACAGTGGTGCGAAAAGCACTACGGTTGATTCTGAAGGAATGAGCTTTAATTTAGCTATGCAACGCAATACTATTCTCGCTGCCAAGGTTCTTACGGTCTCGGCAGTTATCCCGGCTTTTATACTTGCCCACTCCACGGGTCCGGAGCCCCGGCGCACGGGTGCTCCCGGCGACGAGACATGCACCAAGTGCCATATAGGCACTGCCAACTCCGGCGGTGGATCGGTTGAAATCACTGCCGCGGGAGGGACGACATACACTCCGGGTCAAAGACAAAGACTTCGTGTCACCATCACGAACGCCAGTCCCGGTGCTCGATCGGTGAACGGGTTCCAGGCGAGCGCGAGATTGAACAGCAACCGGGAGCGAGGGCAGGCGGGGACCTTGCATCCGGTAGACGGGGAAACTTTCGTTCAGTGTGAAGACGCCGCCACCAGCCTTCCATGCCGTGATACGGCGATTGTTCAATTCATTCAGCACACCCTCGCAAAAGCCGGGAACAGCTACGAGTTTGAATGGACACCTCCGGCGAGTGCTGATGCTGGTCCGGTAACGATCTACGTGGCCGGCAACGCGGCCAATGGGAATGGACAGGAAACCGGCGATCGCATTTTCACTAACAGCATCACCTTGACCCCCAGCGCTCCAACAGGCGGCGGACCGCGGCCCGCGATTCAGTCGGAGAACGGCGTGATCAACGGGGCGACGTTTGCCGCCGGAATTGTGAGCGGTTCATGGGTCACCATCAAAGGCGAGAACCTTGCTCCCGCGACTCGTATCTGGCTGGATGCTGACTTCACGAATGGTCAAGCCCCAACTCAACTCGATGGCGTTCGCGTAAATATCGACGGCAAGCCTGCTGCGGTGTACTTCATCAGTCCAGGCCAAGTCAACGTACAAGCGCCGGCGCTCGATAAGACCGGACCGGTGACGGTAGAGGTCATCAACGCGAACGGGACGAGTAATACCGCGAGCGGCGACGTTCGGCGAGCGGCGCCGGGCTGGTTCATGTTCGACCCCGAGAACCGCAAGTACATCGCAGGAACGCATGTTGACGGCACCTTCCTCGGGAAGTCCGGGTTGTTCGGAACAGCAGTCGCGACACGGGCCGCGAAGCCAGGCGACATCATCGTTCTATACGGCGCAAACTTCGGTCCCACGAATCCGCCGCTGCCCATTGGCCGCGGCGTCACGGTGGAATCACGCCTGGTAGAAACACCGAACGTCACTATCGGGGGCGTGCGGGCGACGGTCTTGTACGGCGGTGGGGCGCCGAGCTTTATCGGCACCTACCAATTCAACATTACTGTTCCGGACGTGCCGAACGGCGACCACCAAGTGGTTGTCGAAGTCGGCGGCGTCCGCACGCAGGAAAACGCGTGTATCACAATACAGAGGTGATGGGATGAAAACAGCAGTTCTGTTCGTTTTTGCCGCCAGCTT
>DASQDN010000596.1:0-9831 GCA_035634155.1 Bryobacteraceae bacterium
CCTGGATTTAGAGAAGTTCTTCGACCGGCAGGGCGGGCCGTTATCGCCGCTGCTATCAAATATCGTGCTGGATGAGTTTAACCGGGAGTTGGAGCGACGCGGACTTCGGCGCCTTTTATCCACTTGGTCAGGCGCAGCTACCCCAACTGGTCACCTTGGGGGAAACGCTTTTCTTCCTGGTCTGAAGAGATTGCCGCTAGGTGGCGATTTAGCCGAAACAACGGAATCACCGAAGGCTTTCACACCAAAATGGAAGTCCTCCAGCGCCAAGCCTACGGCTTCCGCAACTTCGATAAGTATCGACTCAGAGTTAAGGTATTGTGTTCTTAGATCAGCTCAAGGCGTTGGGCGCCCCCCGTATTGGGCGTAGAGCCCGTAGACCCAGGGAAGGATGACTGGCGGAGAGGGGGGGATTCGAACCCCCGGTAGACTTTAAAGGCCTACGACGGTTTAGCAAACCGCTGCTTTCGACCACTCAGCCACCTCTCCGGTCAAAAACAGCTTAACATACTCGCGTATCCGGAACCACGCGCTGAGCATCCAATACCCTATGAGCCGATTCGAAATAGCCACTCTGGCCGGGGGATGCTTCTGGTGCCTCGAAGCCGTCTACCTCGACATGGAAGGAGTCACCAAAGTCGAATCCGGCTACATGGGCGGCCAGATCCCCAACCCAACCTACGAGCAGGTTTGCGGCGGCGCCACCGGTCATGCTGAAGTCGTGCAAGTCACCTTTAGCCCCGAAATCACCAACTACCGCGAGATCCTCGAAGTCTTCTTCACCATCCACGACCCGACCACGCTGAACCGACAAGGCAACGACGTCGGCACGCAATACCGCTCGGCCATCTTCTATCACTCGGAAGAGCAGCGCGCCGCCGCCGAACAGATAGTCCACGAAGTGGATAACGTCAGACTGTGGGACGACCGGGTCGTCACCAAGCTCGAACCCGCCTCCGAGTTCTACGTCGCCGAGAACTACCATCAGGACTACTACAAACGCAATTCGCTCCAGCCGTACTGCCTGTTTGTCGTGCGACCCAAACTACAAAAATTCCGCAGCAAGTTCGCGCACAAGATGAAGCAGAACGCCTGAGCTCACTTGGCTTCGAAAATAGCCAGCCACTGCACCCGAGGTTCGAAGTCGCTCTTCGACTTCAAACGAAACCCATTCGCCTCGATCTCCGCGATCGCGTCTGCCTCACCGAGCCGCACATGCTCCTCGGCCCGCCCGTTCATCGCCACCTTGTTCTTGTGATACTCCACCACCGCCAGTCGACCGCCCGGCTTCAACGTCCGCCGCAACTGCGCCAGCGTTACCTCCGGATAATCCAGGTGGTGATAAACGTCGAGCACAAGGATCAGGTCCGCCGACTTCTCATCCAGCTTCGTTTCTTTCGCATTCCCCTGCACAAACGTGACATTTGTTAATCCCGCCGTGCGATCCCTGGCCTTTTCCAGGAAATCCGGAAATACATCCTGCGCGATCACTCGGCCGTTCTCGCCGACCGCCGCGCTGAGATGCGGCAGCATGTACCCGGGGCCGCTACCCAGATCCACCACGGACATGCCGGGCCGAATCCCCAGCGCCGCCATCAGCTCTCGTGGCCGCTGGCGAGCATCGCGCGAGGGATCCGTCAGCCCGCGAATCAACGCCTGCCGCGTCTCCGGCGACCTGTAATTTTCATTGGCCTTCTCCGCCACCTGAGCCGTCAAACACCCGGCGATCAAATACAAACAAAGCCTCATAACCCGGTCTCCATCGGCATCGCGAGCGGCGGCTCCGCCATGAAATCGAGCTCCGCCATCTCGCTTAGCGCGCCGCGGACGGCCTTCTCCGACGTGCGCTCCACCGTAATCACGAACGGCAGATTCTCCTTCGAATCGGAGGGCAATTGCAGAACAGCATCCAGGCTGATGTGCTTATCCGCGAGAATCTTCGATAAAGCCGCGATAATTCCCGGCCTGTCTACAACTCGAAAACGCAAATAATACGCCGACTTCTGCGATGTGACCGGAATCGGCTTGTACTCACCCAGCCGCGGATGAGCAAACGGGGACACGCGTTCCGGGCTGCCGCTCCGGATCTCGCGAGCCACGCGCATCAAATCGCTAACCACCGCGACACCCGTCGGATGGGGTCCTGCGCCGCGCCCGTAGTAGAAGGTATCGGCGCCAAACTTCCCCTGCACCCAAACCGCGTTGTAGGCGCCTCGTACACTCGCCAGGATCGTCGACGTCGGAATTAGGGCCGGGCGTACCGATAAAATCAATCCCTCCGAACTCTGCTTGGCCGCGCAAATCAGCCGAATCGTATGACCTAAACGATGCGCATACTGAAAATCGATTGGCTGAATTCGACGGATTCCATCCGTATAAATGTCGGAAGGAGTAATCTTCTCCCCAAACGCGAGCGCCGCCAGAATCGCCAGCTTCGAGCGCGCATCGTACCCATCGATGTCCGCCGTCGGATCGGCCTCCGCATACCCGAGACTCTGAGCCTCGGCCAGCACTTCGCCGAAGTCCGCGCGCCGTCGCTCGATCTCGGTGAGGATGAAGTTTGAAGTCCCGTTCAGAATCCCGAGCAGTGTTGTCACTCGATCGCCCGAGATGCCCTCGCGCAGCACCGCGTGAATCGGGATCCCGCCGGCCACGCTGGCTTCCATCGCAAGGTTGATGCCCGCTTTGATCGCGCTGTCCCAAAGCTCAGCGCCCGCAAGAGCCATCAACTCCTTGTTCGCCGTGACAATCGATTTGCGCTCTTTCACCGCGGCGCGAACGATATCCTTTGCCACACTCGTGCCGCCCACTAGCTCGGCGACAATGTCCACATCCGGATTCGAAACAAGCTCACGCCAGTCGGTCGTTCGCTGTACGCCTTTCAAGGATTCCGGCAGTTCTTTGGTCGCTACGCCGCGGCTGCACACCGCTTTAATCTTTAACTCAAAGCCGAGCTTTTCTTTGATTTGCTTGGCATTCTCAGTGAGCACAGCGATAGTGCCCATCCCGACATTGCCGAGTCCGACAATGCCCACATTCACTCGCTGCATATCCCGGTATCATAGCAGTAGCGTGCATATGTTCCTTCGAAAAGTAAGCCGATTGGCGCTGCTGGCCGCGTGTGTGGCCCTGCTTCTTTTTGCCCAGACGCCGCGGGATCCTGCTCTCGATGAGGACGATCCACGGCTCCCGAACGGCAAGTCGCAGAAAGAGGAGATCCTCAAGGCGGACCACGAAAAATCCGTGGAGGATGCAGGTAAGCTCATCGCGCTCAGCGAAGACCTGAAGATCGAACTTGAGAAGAATGATCGTCACGTTCTGGCCGTGGGCACCCTTAAGAAGCTGGATGAAATAGAAAAGCTCACCAAGCGCATTCGTGGCCGTCTCAAGCGCTACTAGCCGATGGCCCGACGCCGTGTGTCGCTTGCCGAAGCGCGTCGCATAGCCATCGCCGCGCAAGGCTTCGCCAAAGCCCGCCCGCAAAGAGCCATCACCGGCCGTGACATCCGAGCCGTCATCCGCCGCCTCGGCCTCATTCAACTTGACTTCGTCAACGTCCTCATCCCCGCTCACTATCAGCCCGTTTTTTCCCGCGTCGGCCCGTACCCGCGATCGCTCTTCGACAAAACCGTTTACCGGGGTCGTCAGTTTACCGAGCAGTGGCCGCACGAAGCCTGCATTATCCCGGTGGAGACATGGCCGTTGCTGCGTTTCCGCATGGACGAGCACCGTTGCCGTCCGCGCGGCTTTGAAACTTTCCTTCAGGCGAACGCCGAATACGCGCAAATAGCCTTGAACACCGTCCGCGACAACGGACCGATCGCCGCGGCGGCGCTCCCGGACCCGGACGGTCACGGTCGCCGTCTCGATCAGGCTTGGTTTGGAACCCTTCCGCGCGCGGTGCTCGAATACCACTTCGCCAAAGGCGCGCTCACCGTCGTCGCGCGCAAGCCCGACATGGCGCGCGTCTTCGATCTGGCCGAGCGCTGGATTCCCGCCACTCTGCACTCGCAACGCATCGAACGAGCCGAAGCACATCGCCAGCTACTCGACCGAGCTGCCCAAGCCTGCGGTATCGCCACACTGGCCGACCTCGCCGACTACTACCGCCTTTCACCCGCCGATTGCAGACCACGTCTGGACGACCTCGTATCCAGCGGGAGAGTCCGTACGGTCGAAGTGGAAGGCTGGCGCGAGCCCGCATACCTTCATGAGGACGCGGTGCTCCCCAGAAGCATCGACGCCCGCGCGTTGCTCTCGCCCTTCGATCCGCTCATCTTCTATCGCCCGCGCGTGGCCCGACTCTTCCATTTCAATTACCGCATCGAAATCTACACCCCGGAAGCGCAACGCAAGTTCGGGTACTACGTGCTGCCGTTCCTCCTCGGCGACACGCTGGTTGCACGCTTTGACCTTAAGGCCGACCGCGCCGGCAGCCGCCTGCTCGTGCGCGCATCGCACATCGAACCAGGAGCAGATCCACGGTTCACTGCCGAAGCAGCGCTACTCGAGATAGAAGCTTGGGCTGCTTGGCTCGGCCTCACGTCAATCGTCATGGAACGCAAAGGCAATCTTGCAGCCGCGCTCCGTCAGGCCAGGCAGCGTAGAAAAAGCCCTCACTAGCGCCATCACCGTCACCACGCGACTTACGACCGTCATGTCCGTCGTGTTAGCCTGAGGTCGAAAACAAAGAAAATGGCCGAACAAACTCAGATCCGCGAGAAAGCTCAGCTTATGAGCGCCTCCGAGATTGACCGTACACTCGTGCGGCTCGCTCACGAGATGCTAGAAAAAACGGTCGACATTTCTAACCTGGCATTTATCGGAATTCGTCGGCGGGGCGTGCCGCTGGCCCGACGGCTCGCGGCCAAGATAGCCTCGCTTGAGAACATCACCGTTCCCGTCGGCATTCTTGACATCAACCTGTATCGCGATGATCTGACGACCGTCGGAGTGCAGCCCGTTCTCAATAACACTGAAATTGACTTCAGCGTCACAGGCAAAGACATCATCCTCTTTGACGATGTGCTTTACACCGGCCGTACGATACGCGCGGCGCTCGACGCTCTTTTCGACCAAGGCCGCCCGGCGCGCGTCCAATTATGTGTATTAATCGATCGCGGCTGGCGCGAATTGCCCATTGAGGCCCGCTATGTCGGTCGCATGGTGCAGACGACGCAGAATGAGATCATCGAAGTCAAGCTGCAGGAAATCGATAACCTGGAGAAGGTCCTTCTGGTTGAGAAGTCATAGCTCTTCCCGAGGACCGGGCCCGTTATGAAGTGGACGGTGCAGCAGAAAATCCGGCTTGGCTTTTGGCTGCTTGCGCTCGTGCCGATCATTCTGGGCATTTTAGCGGCCGAAAACGCAAAGCACCTGGCCGACTCAACTCGTCATCTGGCGGTGACGAATGAGATGAGCCGCCGTATCGAAAAGCTTTCTTCCGATATCAAAGACCTCGAAGTCGCCCAGCGGGAATACATCCTCAGCAGCGGCGCAAGCCAGCAGGTGCTGGACGACATTATGCGCGCCATCGCCGCGATCGAGGAAGATCGGCGCGAGTTGAAGAACCTTCGTTCGCGCTACAGGGACCCGGAACAAGACCAATGGATGGCGCATCTCGAAAACCTGATCCCGGAAAACGTCGAGGCGATCCGGAGCACGATCCGCACGCGCGATGAATCCGGTCCTGACGCCGCCAGCCAGGAGTTGCTCACCGCCCGCGGCAGCCGCGCCATTGAAGGCATTCGTGTGGCGGTCCGCAACATGAATGATGAAGAGGAACGTCTCCTGCGGCGTCGCAGCCAGGAACAGGAGAGCCGCCTTTACGCTACCTCGCAGTTGTTCGCCGTCGTGCTGTTGGTGAACGTAGCGCTCCTGGTCATGCTCTACTTCCTGCAGCGCCGTGAGACCGAGCGCGTCAATCAGATCAACGAAGAACTCGAACGGCGCGTGGCTCAGCGCACCGAAGCCCTGCAGCGTTCCAACGAGGACCTGCAACAGTTTGCCTACATCGCCTCGCATGACCTGAAAGAGCCGCTGCGTATGATTTCCAGCTATGCGACGCTGTTGGAGCGTCGCTTCGCCGGCCGCCTGGACGAAGACGCCGATACCTTCATCGGCTTTATCACCGACGGAGCACGGCGCATGAACGCGCTCATTCAGGACCTTCTGGAGTATTCACGCGCAGGCGCCGGCCCCGATGAACAGCCCGGAGATGTCGACGTCCATGCCGTGCTTCGCAACGTGATTGCGAACCTCAAGGTGACCATCGCCGAGTCCGGCGCATCGGTTAAATGGGAGGGCCTCCCCGATACCGTCCCTTATGATGCCATGCGGCTCACCCAGATATTCCAGAACCTGATCGGCAACGCCTTGAAATATCGTGGCGATCGAAAACCCGACGTGCGGATTCGTGCCGACCGCAACGGCGATGAGATTATCTTCAAAGTGACGGATAACGGCATCGGAATTGCCTCGGAATTTCAAGACAAAATCTTTGGCATTTTCCAGCGCCTCCATGGTAAAGAGTACGAAGGCACCGGCATCGGCCTGGCGATGGTGAAGAAGATCGTCGAGCGCTATGGAGGCCGAATCTGGGTCGAGTCCAAGCTCGGCGAGGGCTCAACGTTCTTCTTCACCGTCCAAACCATCGCCCCGGAACACGCGGGCGAAGCCCTAACCACGACAACGACATAGGCCTGCCAGGGTAAAGCTTTACCGAGCGCCGGTCGATTGAACACGGGAGAGCCTGTTCAATGCCTCCGGCCGTCCCCACCAGAGCCCATTCGAAGATCGAAGCCGGCCTTCGTGTGCTGGCCGGAATTGCAATTGCTTTGCTGCTCGGGCACCTCGCCATCCTCCTTTGGGCGCGACACGAATTCACCCAAGTTGAGTCGGTGGTGGCGCTGCACTCGAACATGCTCGCCGACACCGGCCGGCTCTACTACGACCTCGGCTCCTACCCGTTCACAGTGTCCCCTTACGGGCCGATCTTCTACTGGGCCGTCGCGACGTTGCACGGCTCGGGCGTTCCGCTGTTCCAAGCCGGAAGATGCATCTCGTTCGCTGCCACACTTTTGTTGTTGTGGCTCGCCTGGCGGTTGCTTCAGATGCTGGTGGTGGACCGATTCGCCCGCGTCTTGGGCCTGCTGCTCGCGGCGGTCACCGCCAATCTCCTGCATTGGGGCACGACCGGACAAGTCGACCTCCTCGCCCTCACCTTCTCGTTCGCAGCCTTTGTCCAGTTCATCGCATGGCGGCAGGATCGCGCTGTTTGGCGGCTGGTAGCCGCCGGTGTCTTGGTGGTGCTGGCGGTGTTCACCAAACAGACCGCGATTGCCGCGGGCGCAGCGGTTGCCATTGCATTGCTGATCGAAGACCGCAAGTGCGGTCTGATCTGGGTCGCCTCGATGGCAGCCGTAGGCCTCACCGCGGTCGCGACCGTGAATCACGTTACCGAAGGGCGCTACCTAGCCAACGCAGTCCATGCGAACCTCAACCCCTTCGCGCTCGAGAAACTTCAAGCGCAAACCACCTACATTCTGCTCACTGCGGGAGGGCTGCTCTTGCTGGCGGTTCTTGGTTTGCGGAAATGGCATCCGCTTTACCTCTACACGCTTCTCGCCGGAGCGGTGTTCCTTGCCACTGCGGCGAAAGTGGGTTCTGACCTGAACTACCAGGTGGAGTTCACCCTGCTGCTCGCCGTCTGCGCCGCCTGCACTCTCGACCGGCTGCACTTCTTCGAGAAGCTCGTGGCGCGCGACCGATCGTGGGTCACACTGCTGCCGATTCCTATCCTGCTCCACATCGTTCTCAACACCGTTCTCACTGGTCGGGTCCTGCTGGAGCGAGTTTTGTACGAGAAGCTGCAGCGCGAAGAAACTGCCGCGCTCCAGCCCTATCTCGATGGACGTCAGCGAGTCCTTTCCACGCAACTGAACACGCTGGTGCACACACACGGCCGGATGGAAGTGGAGCCGCTGATTTATACCCTCCTCGTTGGCGCTGGTTTGAGCGATGCCGAGCCCGTGCGGCGCGACCTGGCGGCGCAACGCTTCGACACGGTAATCCTTTACGAGGATGTCTTCACCCGGCAAGCCGACTGGAAGAACTCGGAAGTTCCATCGCTTCCGGACGTTCAATTGGCCGAAATCCGCAAACATTACCGCTTAGCCCGCCATATACCAGGCCGATACCTTCAAGGCGACTATGTCTATGAGCCCATCCGTGATTGATCGCGGCGCCTACCACGCGGTCCGCTTTCCCTTCGATCCCGAACGGGCGAAGGTATGGCGCGCTATCTGCCGGTATCTGCAACCGTGGGTCGACAAACTGGCGCCGCTGCTCGACCTCGGCGCTGGTTACGGCGAGTTCTCCCGCTTCACCGAAGCAGCCGAGAAGTGGGCGCTCGACATGAACCCCGAACTTGAAGCGTATTGGCCCGAAGAGGTACGCCCCATCTTTCAGGGGGCCACCGAGCCGCTCCCGATAGGCGATTGCTTTCTCGGTACCGTATTTGCTTCCAACTTCTTCGAGCACTTCACCACCGACGAAGGCGCAGCTATCCTCGGCGAAGTCCGTCGAACGCTCCGACCCGGTGGCCGGTTCATCGCGGTGCAGCCGAACTTCCGGCTGGAGCCTCGCCGCTACTTCGACGATTACACGCATAAGACCGCCTACACGGACACCGGCTTCACCGGCCTGCTGCGCGCGTGCGGCTTCCAGGTAGTGCACTCGGAGCCGCGGTTCACGCCGTTCACCATGCAGTCGCGCTGGCCCAAGGCCGAGTGGATGGTTCAACTCTATCTGGCTCTGCCCTACAGGCCGCTCGCCGGGCAGTTCCTCGTCATCGCGGAGAAGGAATAACCCCATGTGGCATGGCAAGACGGTGGCCGTCATCTTCCCGACTTACAACGAGAAGGACTCCATTCGCGAGGCGATTCTCGACTACTTCGCCACCGGGCTGGTGGACGAGATTATCGTCGTCAACAATAACGCGGCGCCCGGCACGTCCGAGCAGGTGGCGGGCACAGGAGCGCGCGAGATCATCGAATCGCGGCAGGGCTATGGCAATGCCCTGATGTGCGGCATTGATAACTGCAACGCCGATCTGGTGATCCTGTCCGAGCCGGACGGGACATTCAGCGGCCATGACGTCATCAAGCTGCTTGCCTACTCCGACGACGTGCCGGTGGTGTTCGGAACCCGGACAACGCGCGAGTTCATCTGGCAAGGCGCCAACATGGGCTGGTTCCTGCGCTGGGGCAACTGGGCGGTTGCAAAACTCACCGAGCTCCTTTACAACACGACCATCCTCACCGACATGGGCTGCACGCACCGCCTGCTTGCTCGCGAGGTGCTGCAGTTAATCCGGCCGCATCTGACGATCGGCGGCTCGCACTTCGGACCGCAACTGCTGCTGGAGGTGCTCGCCCACGGGGTCCCGTTCGTGGAGATTCCGTTGAACTACCGGGCGCGCGTAGGCGAATCATCGGTCACCGGCAGCTTCTGGAAAGCATGGAAGCTCGGCTGGCGCATGATCTTCCTTGTCCTCGAGTACAGGCTCGGATTGCAGGCCCGTTCGAGAACGCCGTGGCGGCGCCGCCTATCCGCGGGCGCTATACTCCGGCGTTGGGACGCGGGAGGGGATCTTGGAGCAGGCCAACTCGGCGACACGCTCAATGTCGTAGAACCGGCACGCTTCCATCAGCATCCGGCACTCCACCCACATGTCGCCATCAACAACGGGCATAAACAGGTCGTGGATGTTGTCGACACCCATGTAGCACGGGACTCCGGCGGCCATTAGCTTTGGGAACGGCGCGATGG
>DASQDN010000597.1:0-4253 GCA_035634155.1 Bryobacteraceae bacterium
GCGTATTCGCTACTCGCGATTTTGAACGACGTGCTGGACCTGAGCAAGATCGAAGCCGGACGCATGGCCATCGAGGTCATCCCGTTCCATTTCTGCGGTGTGATTGAGGAATGCGTGAAGACACATGCGGCTATGGCCGCATCGAAGAACGTAGCCGTATCGGCGCAAATCGACCCTGAGTTGCCTCCGTTGATTGCGGGCGATCCGCTGCGCCTGCGGCAGATTCTGAATAATCTGCTGAGCAACGCCGTGAAGTTCACCGAACGCGGAAGGGTGATACTGCGCGCGCGGAAAGTGTCCGAGTCGGAAGAAGGCAGGGTGACCACCGAGATTCGGGTGACGGACACCGGCATCGGCATACCAACCGACAAGCTGGACCTCATCTTTGAGAAGTTCACACAAGCCGATTCGAGTATCAGCAGGCGGTTCGGCGGCACGGGACTGGGACTGGCTATCACGCGTAGTCTGATCGACATGCACCACGGCTCGCTGGCGGTGCAGAGTGTGGTCGGGCAAGGCAGCACGTTTATCGTGACCCTCACTTATGGGCTGGTGGATGAGTTCGTCCCCACCCATGAGCGCGTGATTTCAGGCGCACCGAGCAACGAGCCGATACTCATCGTGGAAGACAACCAGGTAAACCAGAAGCTGGTGTCGGCACTACTGCGCAAGAACGGCTACACGGTGACGATCGCCGGGAATGGGTCCGAGGCGTTGCAGGCGATGGAGCGCGAGAGCTTTCGCATGGTGCTGATGGACGTCCAGATGCCCGTGATGGACGGGCTGGAAGCCACCCGCCGCATCCGTCGCGATCCCCGCTGGCAATTAGTGCCGATTGTTGCGATGACCGCTCGAGCCATGGAAGGCGACCAGCAGAGCTGCCTTGCGGCAGGGATGAACGGCTACATCTCCAAGCCCATCCACTCCGCGCATCTGCTCAGCGTAGTGGAGGAGTTCACGGGCGCACCGGTTGGCGTCGGAACCTACAGATCCCCCGCTTCCGCCTGAATGCATTCCCAGACGCGCTGCAGGTCGTCCTGCGTGGTGCGAATATTGCCGATCGCCAGCCTGAGCACGAAGCGTCCGTCAAGCATGGTGTGCGAGAGGAAGGCTACGCCGCCCGCGTTCACGCGGTCGAGCAGCTCACGATTCTGATCGTCGGTCCCTTTGAATCGAAAACACACCAGCGAAAGCGGGTGCGGCGCCGGAAGCTCAAAGCTTGGATGCCTCGCAATGACGGCTGCCAGTTGTTGCGCCCACTGGATGTGATTGCGGATGATCCGGCAGATCCCCTCATACCCGAAGTAGCGCATCACGAACCACAGCTTCAAAGATCGGAAACGGCGTCCGAGGGGCACACCGTAGTCCATCAGGTTCACCGCCGTGGTGTCCTGCGCGGTGCGAAGGTATTCGGGGACAAGGCTGAACGCTTCACGAAGCACATCGGGGCGATTGGTGTACAGCAGGCTGCAATCGATGGGCGTGAAGAACCACTTGTGCGGGTTCAGCACCAGCGAGTGCGCGTTCTCAACGCCGTTCAGGATGTGCCGCAGTTCCGGCAAGATGGCCGCGCAGCCGCCATACGCGCCGTCGATGTGCGTCCATGCGTTGAACTCATTGGCGATCGCCACACATTCAGCCACGGGATCGATGCTGGTGGTGGAGGTAGTGCCGATCGTCGGCACGGCACAGCAGGGCTTCCGTCCACCCGCCACATCGGCTTGCATGGCAGCACGGAGAGCATCGGGGCGCATCCGGAACTCGGCGTCGACAGCGATCTTGCGCACGTTGTTCTGACCTAAGCCGATGGCGATGGCGCCCTTCTCGACCGAGGAATGCGCCTGCTCTGAGGTGTAGACGACCAGGTCGCCTCGCGAGCCGCGCGTGCGGCATTCGGGATCCACGAAGTCGCGCGCGGCAATCAAGGCATGCATTGTGGACGTGGATGCCGTGTCGAGGATCATGCCGAAGAAGCTTTCCGGCAACTTGAGCCACTGGCGCACCCACCCGAGCGTTAGCAGTTCCAACTCAGTGCCCGCGGGTGACGACTTCCACACCATGTGGTTTACGTTCAACGCGGCAGTGAGGGCCTCCGCGAGGATGCCAGGGCCCGAGGCGGACACGGAGAAGTAAGCGTGAAAGCGCGGGTGGTTCCAATGTGTGTTGGCGAGCGGTACGTGCTTGACGAAATCGTGAAGGATCGCGTCTATCGTTTCACCTGCGTCGGGCGCAGAGGCTGGAAGCGCGCGAGTGAACTCGCCCGGCTCCACCCGCGGCAGGACCGGCAAGTCGCGGATGTCGCGCAGGTAGCCGGTGATCCAATCGATCACCTCGTGACCGGCGCGGCGGAACTCATCAGGGGGCATGTCCGACATAAGCTAACGAACCTCAATGGCGCCGAGCGAGCGGAGTTTCTGGGCGGCCTCCGGGGGGAGTTTCCAGTTGCGATCGAATCGGCCTTCAGCCACGATGTTGTCAAGTCCTCCTCGAAATACGAAATAGTCCCCAAATGTGTTGAGTGCGTGGTGGGGCGAGTTCAACATCGGCAGTTCGAAGCGACTGGTCAAGTCAAAGCGGGTCCACCACGGCAGCCCGGACTGAATCACCACATAGCGTCCGTCGACCGGATAGACATACATCAACCCGTAGTCGGCCGCTCCTGCATTCAAGCTCATGGGCAGCGCGGCGGCGTATTTCGCGATGACGGAGTTGGTTTCCTTGGTTCCGAACAACACGAGATGGGCGTTCTGCATGTCGGCCGGGGTGAGTTCGTGGTCGGCCATGGCGCGGAATGTGA
The DNA here is from genome assembly GCA_035634155.1 of Bryobacteraceae bacterium. Classification (GTDB taxonomy): domain Bacteria; phylum Acidobacteriota; class Terriglobia; order Bryobacterales; family Bryobacteraceae; genus DASQDN01. The sequence goes on from DASQDN010000597.1 coordinate 2,798, forward strand.
GCATGAGTTTCAGGCGCGATGTGGACCACTCGGCCGCTTCCTGCGCGATCACCTTGCGGCGCTGCAGCTCCTGTTCATCGGTTGTGGCTCCGGTCCCGTAGACGTAGATGTGGCGGCTCGCGAAGGCATCGGCGATCGGGCCCTCGGCCCCCGCGCGCTTGGGCGCTCTGGCTGGGGCGCGGACCAACTGCCATCCCTTCGCGCCTTTTTCAAGACTCACCGAGTCGATGGTGGCAGCCGGCCGGGTTTGCAGTTCCGCGCCATCCACCGAAAGGATGAGAGAACCGGCGCCGGCGTTCATGGGATGTCCTTTCAAGGCCAGTGTAAACGCATGGAGATTTTGCGTCCGGATGCTGATGCGCTTCCGCGCCGTAAAGCGCGCATCAACGGCCGCCGGAGTTCCGGGCGTGAAGACGTCGAAGTGCACCCAGTAAGCGCGTCCGTGTTTGAACGAAGTGGCGGCATGCTGGACACGGTCGGGATAGGTAATTCGTGTGCGCCCGCTGAACCAATCGAAAATGGCCGCGTCCTTGTACGCGATATCCCAAGCGTTATGGCGAATGCCTTCGTACTCCACGTATTCCGACTTGACGCCCGCCGACGAAAGCAATTGCTGCCAGCGGCGCGTTTCTTTGGCGGGCACGATCGGATCGCGTTCGCCTTGGAAGATCTTGATGGGCACGTTGAGCGCGTTCCCGGCCAGAGGCTCGGTACCGGCGGGAACCAGCGGGCACACCAGCGCGATACCAGCCCACACATCTGGCCGCGTGAGACCCAGCCACAGGGCTCCGCCGCCGCCCATCGATAAGCCCGTCAGGTAGATGCGATCCTCATCCACGGAGAAGCGGCGTTTGACGTCGGCCAGCACATCGTAGACATCTTTCTCGGCGACGCCTTTGTATCCCATGGTGCCGCGCGCGACCGGACTGGCCACGATGAATTCCACGTTCTTCATGGGCGGCCAATAGCGAGTGGCTTCGGCGTCCGTCTCACCGATTCGATTGCCCCGTCCGAAGACGCGGCGAAGGTTCAGGCGGTGATTGGAGAACTCGCCGTGCAGGCTGATCACAACCGGGTACTTCTTTTGCGCGCTGTAGGAAGCTGGCAGATACAAAGCGTAGGGCTGGTCCGTATCGTCGACGTCGGAGAGGAACGTGAGTACCTGCGGCCCTGGGGCATAAACCTGCGCAATCGCGGCAAGGGCAAATGCAATCGCCACGCCGAAGCGTCTAGACATGTTTGCACTCGCTCAACGTTTGAGCGAGCCATCCCTTGAACCATTCGCGGAACTGATCGAGGTCGCGCTGCAGTTGCCCGTCCGAGGCGAGCGAGTGAGGTCCCAACTTGAGCCCGCGCGCCATCGTGGCCTCCTTGATGGCGATGGGCGTGGGGAGCTTACCGGTCCAATCCAGAAATTGCCGCAATCGCACTTCAAGACGCGTTTGCACTTCGCTAG
>DASQDN010000598.1:0-8854 GCA_035634155.1 Bryobacteraceae bacterium
CGACGGCCTTCCCAATACTCCTTGGTCAGCAGCCCGGCGCGCGATACTAGCAGCCACAGAGTACGAAAGATCTTCCCGTCCAGGTGCAGGAACTCGTGGATACCGTCGTGTACGATGTGTTTCCACTGGAATTCGTGGGCGTCAGGACGCGGCTCGCCGCAGGCATGGCAGAACTGACCGATGAGACCTGCGCCGCAATTGCGACAGGCGGCCGCGGTGGCCACGGCATCGTGGGACATAGAGGAAGCAGATCAGTTTATACCAGATGCTTCCCGCGAGTCTGCGAGATAATGTCACCAAGACATGCGAGTGGTTTGCGCAGTTGCCTTTGCCGTGGTTTTGCACGCGCAGGCCGGATCCTATGAGGAGGCGGTCGCACTGGTTCGCGCCGGGGAGTTTGCGCAGGCAATTCCAACGATTGAGAAGCTGGTGCAGGCGAACCCAAACGATTTAAAGGCGCGGAACCTGTTGGGAATTGCGCTCTCAGGCGCCGGCCGACGAACCGAAGCCAATCAACAGTTCGAGCGAGTGCTGCAAGGGAATCCGCGTTTCCTGCCCGCGCTAAAGAACCTTGCGCATAATCAATTGGAGTTGGGACAAGTGGAGCTCGCGGAGCGGAATTTCCGATCCGCCCTCAAGGCAGCCCCTGGGGATGCGTCGGTGCAGTTCGGTCTGGGGCGGCTCGGGTTTTTGCGGAAGGATTATCCATCCGCTGTCGTGCACTTCGAGAAGTCGAATGGACTGCATCTGCAGGATCCGCTCGCGATCGTGGAGTATGCGGGGAGTTGCATTGAGCTAGGCGCCACAGATAAAGCGCGCGTTGCTTTGGCGTCGCTTCCAAACGCTGCTCCCGCTGGGATTCAGTTTCAAGCGGGTGTGCTTTTGGCGCGAATGTCGGAATACGCAAGCGGCGCAGTTCGATTCGAGTTGGCGCGCGCCGCCGGCTTCGATGGGTACAAGAGCGGCTTCAATCTTGGGCTTGCCTTGTTGAAGAGCGGCAATGCTGTTGCTGCTATCCGAGTTGCTGAAGAGACGTTGCGAGAGGCCGCGGCCACATCGGAGTTGTACAGCTTGCTGGCGCAGGCATATGAGAAAGCGAGCCGCACCAAGGACGCGTATGAGGCGCTGCGAACGGCAATTCGATTGAACTCTACCGATGAGTCGCCGTATGTCGAGTTGATTGCTCTTTGTCTCGACCATGAGAATCAGGAGCTTGGACTCGAGATTGCAAACCTGGGTGTCAAAGCCATCCCCACCTCGGCGCGTCTGCGATTACAGCGCGGCGTGATTCATGCCTTGGCCAGCCGATCGGACGACGCTCTGACCGACTTCCGCACGGCCGTGCGGCTAAGGCCGGATGCGCCGCTCGGATATGTGGCCGAGGCGCTAACGCTGCTGCGCATGGATCGAAATGCGGAGGCCGCCGCCATGCTGCGAAAACGTGCAAAGCTGAAGCCCGACGATCACCTCGCGAACTGGATGCTGGCGGAGGCGCTGGTGAAGATCGGTCCGGCTGCTGAACGCGAAGCGATCGCGGCGCTGGAACGGTCGATCGAGACGGAGCCAAAGATGCCGCAGTCCCGGCTATTGTTGGGCAAGCTGCTGCTGGCCACCGGCGAAGTGGAACGCGCCCTGGTGCAACTGGAGACGGCTACGCAGCTTGATCAAGCGAATACAGGGGGAGCTTACCTGCTTGCGCAGGCCTATCGGAAGGCCGGTAGGACGGAGGACGCGAATCGTCTCTTTGCAAGAGTGAGCGCGGCGAAAGCGGAAGACCCATCGGGCGCATCAGCCAAAGCGTTGTTGCGGATCGTTCGCGATAACATGGCCACTTCCTCCAAGCAATGACTCGCACGTTGTTATGGCCTTTGCTGGCCGGTCTGTCGTTCTCTGCCGCGGTGGCCGCGTTTCAGGGCATGGCCGTACCCAAGCGGCCCACTGCTCCTGTGAAGCCCGTCGAGACCAATCTGCCGCCGATTCAGGTGAACTTTCGCGATATGGCTGAAGAAGCCGGGTTGACGGCGGTCAACGTTTCAGGTCCGGCTGAAAACAAGAAATACATTCTGGAGGCGACGGGAAATGGTGTAGTCATCTTCGATTACGACAACGACGGATTGCCGGATATTTATGTGCCGAACGCAACTGTGTTGGACGATGCCAAGCCGCAGCCTCCGCCCACGGGCCATCTTTATCGAAACCTGGGCAAGCTGAAGTTTCGCGATGTGACGGCTGAGGCTGGGTTGTCGGTCACCGGATGGGGGCAGGGCGCCTGTGCCGCGGACTTCGACAACGACGGCTTTCGCGATCTGTTTGTCACGTTCTACGGTCAAAGCCGGTTGTTTCGAAATCTCGGCGATGGCAAGTTTGGCGATGTGACGGCGCAGGCGGGCCTTCAGGTAAAGGACCGCCGTTGGGATAGTGGCTGCTCGTTTGTGGATTACGATTTGGACGGCGATTTGGATCTCGCCGTCACATCGTATCTCGACTTCGATCGGGAGAAGACTCCCGTACCCGGCGCCGATAGCCGGTGCCGTTGGAAAGGCCTTGCGGTGATGTGCGGGCCCCTCGGTCTGCCTCTGGCGCGCAATCGCTTCTTCCGCAACGACGGTAAGGGGAGCTTCACCGATGTGTCGCTGGCGAGCGGCTTCGGCAACCCTCTGCGATGCTATGCGTTCACTGTTTCTGCGGCCGACTTCGATGGTGATCGCTACCCTGACCTTTACGTCGCGTGCGATTCCACGCCGAGCCTCCTGTATCGCAATCGACGAGATGGCACGTTTGAAGAGATCGGCATCGCTTCGGGCGCCGCCTTGAATGAAGATGGTCAGGAGCAAGCTGGAATGGGTGTCGCGGTTGCCGATTACGACAACGACGGTGACTTGGATATCGCGAAGACCAACTTCAGCGACGACGCTCCGAACTTGTATCGCAACGATGGCAGTAACGTCTTCACGGATACCTCCGTGCGATCCGGTCTGGCCGTGAACACCCAATACCTAGGCTGGGGTATTCAGTTCGTCGACGTGGATCACGACGGGTTAAAGGAACTCTTCATGGCGAATGGTCACGTGTATCCCGAAGTCGACACGCTGAAGATTTCCGAGCGTTATCGACAAGCACGGCTGCTGTATTGGAATGTTGGAGGCGGAAAGTTCAAGGACATTTCAAAGACGTCTGGCGATGGCATCACGCAAGCATGGTCGTCGCGTGGGGCGGCGGCGGGCGATTTGGACAACGATGGCACGGTCGAGATTGTGGTCAGCAACATGGGCGGTCGTCCATCGCTGTTGAAGAACTTCGGACAAACCAAGCACTGGCTTCTGGTTCAGTGTGTCGGGACGAAGTCTAATCGTGATGCGGTGGGCGCGCGCGTAATGCTGTTGCAAGGCGCCCGGCGGTTCACGGCTGAGGTGCTGACCGGCTCGAGCTTCTTGTCGCAAAACGATTCTCGCCTGCACTTCGGGCTGGGCGGGGATGCGACCTATTCCGGCATCGAAGTGTTGTGGCCGAGTGGACTGCGAGAGCGCTTCACGGGAGGGGCCGGCGACAAGCTGGTGGTGCTGAAGGAAGGATCGGGGCAGCTCGCCAAATAGCGACGGGCTGCCCGACTCTTACGCTAGAAGGACAAACGAACCCCGAACTGCAGGTTTCGTCCGGGACGGGAACCGGTGGATCGGCCAAAGCTTGCGTTGGCGAGATCGCTAACGGGCTGCAGCAGGTTCACGCGGTTGAACAGGTTGAAGGCCTCGGCTCGGAACTGCGCGTTGAAGCGTTCGCCCCAGGGCTTGAAGTTCTTCATCAGAGATAGGTCAGTATTCGCATACCCGGGACCGAAGAAAGTGTTTCGACCGAGATTGCCCTGCTGTCCAAGGGACGGCACGGGGAAGTCCGACGCTTGGAAGATGCCTGTGATGTAGTCGGACCGTTCGAGATCTCCCAGCTTCCCGAAGGTGGGCGCGTTCGGTACATCGAAGTTGGTTCCATCGGCGTTGTAGTCGCATCCGCTGTTCCCAATGAGCGCGCCTGCAGCGTCGCGAACGGCTCGGAATGCGGAGTTGCAGGTGACAGTGAACGGACTCCCGCTTTGCAGAATCGTGACCGATCCGATCTGCCAATCCCCTGCGATTGCGCGAAGAGCTCCGGGAAGCGTCTTCAGTTCAGGCGAGTGATAGACAAGGCTGACGGCAAGCTTCTGCCCGACATGGAAGTCGGCCAAGCCGCGCATACGATTCCAATTGGTCACGTCCACAGGCTGTCCGGCCGTGAATCCGCTGAGATAATCGATAGCCTTTCCGATCGTGTACGCCGCATCGAAGCTGAGGCCGGCGCCAAAGCGCTTCTTCACCGAGAAATTAGCTCCGTTGTAGGACGAGTTGAACGGCGCGTGCGCGTAGTTAACGGCGCCGAAGCTCGGATTGCGGCGGTCGAGGCGGCCGTCGAGCAGATCCCCGTTGACACGGTTCAGGTTGAACTTGCCGTAGAGCTTGTGCCCCGACGAGCCGACGTAGTTGCCCTCCAGCATCCAATTGGAGGCGAAGCTGTGCTGGATGCCGAAGAAGTAGTTGTGTGTGTACGAATTGCGCATGCTCGGGTCAATCCAGGTGATATCCACTAGACCGGACCGAAGGCCGTTGCGCTCATCCAGGCCCACGGTGATGTTGGATGGCCGCGGGAAGTTGTAGGGCTCGGAGGCATTGGCGCCGAGGCCAAAGATGGGCAGGAAGGGAGGCGTGTTTCTATCCGCGACGGCAAAAGCCCAGATCGGCGGATTGAAGTGTGAGCCGCCGTAGAGCTGCGTCGTGACGATGTCATAGAAGAGCCCGTATCCGCCGCGGATCGACGTATTGCCGGTGCGCGTCGGATCCCAGGCGAAGCTGAAGCGCGGAGCGAAGTTGTTGTTGTCGGGATTCTGGAAGATCTGATCCACCATTACGTTCTTACCGTCGGCGATGCGGCTGAACAAATCGTTGCCCGTGCGGAACTCCACGTTGGTCATGCCGGTCGGCTGCGTGACCACTCCGAAATGCTCCCATCGAAGGCCGAAGGTCAAGCTGAGGTTGGGACGTATCTTCCAGTTGTCCTGCACGAAAAGACCGACGATCTGCTGACGCTCAGCAACATTAGCTACCCACGGCGAGCCGTTCTCGGGATTGAAGCCGATGTTGGTTTGCCGCTGCGGATCGTCGTTGGCAAAGTCGAAGATGTTTTGAAACGTGTAGTTCGGACGCTGATATCCGAGAGTTGGATTGAAGTTGCTCTGCCACTTCTCGAGCGAGCCGCCCATTTTGAAGCTGTGCCCGCCCGTGTTCCAGGACAGTACGTCGCGCCATTGGTAATTATTCTGGACGAAGATGGTGGGACCGCCGTTGCCGAATCCCGTGATGCTGCCGGTCACGGTGATGCTCGGGATCTGGCATTCCGAACACGGACCGTCGCCGCGAACGCGCAGGACCGATGCGGACAGCTCGTTCAGGACGTTGGCTGAGAAGGTGCGGGTCCAGTTGGCCTGTCCGAAAGCAGTGTACTCTTCACGGTCGGGCCGGAACGCGGGTCGCACGTTGCCATTCCCGACGAGCAGATCGTTCTTGTAGAAGCTGACAAAGAGGCGATCCTTGTCGCTGAGTTGATGGTCCACACGTGCATTCCATTGGAAGCCGTCGCGGGGAGGCGTGAATCCGAACAAACCCTCGCCCGAGACGCGCGTGTTGCACGGTACGGCGCCGATGGGCGTTGTGATGTTCGTCGACGGACTCGCGAGGGCCGCGCAGTTCTGTCCCAGGATGTCGCCGGCCGTGCGGAAGTTTCGATCCGGCGCGACATCGGCGGGGTAGTCCTTTAGCAGCTTGGTCGCGATTCCGTTAGGCCGCGCTCGCTGCACGATGTCGAGGAACTCCGGCGTGATCGTTTGAATCAGGTTGTTGCTCGCGACGCCGGAGCGAAGTACATCCACCGAAGCGAAGAAGAAGGTGCGGTTCTTCACGATGGGTCCGCCAATAGCGGCGACCCATTCATTGCGGCGGAAAACAGGAACGCTGTTGCTGAATACATTTCGCGCCTGTAATTGGTTGTTGGTGTGGAACCAGCTCGCGGCGCCATGCAGGGCATTGGTGCCGGACTTGGTGATGGCAGTTACGCCCGCGCCGGCGCCCGCGCCATATTCCGCTGAAAAGTTATTCACCGCGACGCGTAGCTCCTGCACGGATTCCGAGTTCGGAGTCACGTTCACCACCCCGCCGCGCACCATCGAACTGACGCTGCCGGAGTCGAGTGAGAATCGATTTTGTTCCGCGCGCGTTCCGCCCGCGTTCATGTTCACGCCGAACTCTGTGAGGAACACATCCACAGTGTTCTGCGAGTACGCCTGCGTGCCGCCCGTGGGCAGTCCAGTGACTCCCGGGGTGAGCACAACAAGCGAATAGAAGTTCCGGCCCACCAGCGGCAGGTCGGCAAGCTTCTGTCCTTCAATCACAGCCGACACTCTGCCTTCAGATGCTTCCACGAGCGGGGCGTCGCCGGTGACGCTGACCACCGTTGCCTGCGCCCCGACTTCCAGCGACAGATTGACCGTTTTCGTCTCGCCCACCTGAACGCGAAACTCGGCAAGCTCAGAGGTTTTGAATCCTACAGCAGTCGCGCTTAAACGAAAGGGCGCTGACGGCAGCGAAGGAAATCGGAAATAGCCGGTCGTCGACGTCGTGGCAGTGTTGGTTATTCCAGTCTCAACATTGCGCAACGTGAGCATTGCATTCGGGATGATGGCGCCACTGGAGTCGGTGACGGTGCCTTCAACGCTGCTCGTATATTGAGCGTGCAGCGCAGCAGAACTGAGAAGGAAGGCAGCGGATACAAGCAGGAAGCGGGCTGAAGCGTGCTGCGGCGGGCGCGAGACAAGGCGCATGCTTACCTCCGAAACGTTAGTTCCCGGAGCGTACGGCGCTCGGGTTGACGTTAAGTTTATTGTTCAAGGCGCTTTTCGTCAATAGGGGCAAACAAAAGAGCCGCCCACCATAACGGTGGACGGCCCCGGATGGTTTGAAAGAGAGGTGGAATTTAGAAAGAAATCATCAGCGTCAGGTTCATTAAAGGCTGACCGCCGAACGAAGCCGTCGTCGGATCGCCTGTGACTTTGCCGAAGTTCTGAGGATTGCGGAAATCCACGGTCACGTTCGGGTTGTTGAAGTTAAACGTCTTGAACGCGTTCTGCATATCCCACCGCAACTGAGCCTTCCACCGCTCGCTGAACTGGAAGTTCTTCTGCGCCGAGATCGTCGTCCACCGCAGCGGAGTTCCGGTCACGGTGTTGCGACCCAGATTGCCGATCCTGTAATCGCACTGAGTACGATCAAAGCCGGCCGGGATGCTGGTGAAGAAGGGGCAACCACCAGGGAGACGATAATTGTCGAGCCCGTTGTTGCCGCCGGTGAACACCGAGTTGCTTCGGCCCTGATTGAAGCGATCCGGACCAAGGTCGTCCCAGCCTTCGCGAACTTCCATTTGGCTGACCACGTCGGGACGAGCGTTGCCGGCGAATCCAGGGTAATAGTTGTACGGGCTGCCTGCGTACGTAATGGTCAACGGGTTGCCGGATTCCAGGGCCTGCACGAACGAAATCTCCATGCCGCCGAACATATATTTCTTCCATCCGGACGTGGCCCAGCGCTTGTTCAAGCCGAACGGCAGTTCATAATTCGCCGTCAGGTTGAATCGATGCGTACGGTCGTAACCGGCGCGGGCTTTTTCCAGGCTGCGATTTTGAATCGGCGCGACACCACCGCCGTCGTTGTCGCCGTCCTGGGAGTTGATCGCTTTCGACCACGTGTAGAACGTGGAGAAGAAGAGTCCTTGCGAGTACCGCTTCTCGAGCTTCACCGTTCCGCCATGATACGTCGAGTGTCCGAAGTTCGAGCGGAAGCGGATGTCGCCGAAGTGCGGGAACGGCCGGAAGTTCTGAGCCTGAGCGCGAACCGCGTTCTGCTGCGTCGGGTTTCCTGCAAAGTAATCGATCGGGAACGTGTTGGCCTGCCACCGCTCGATGAGGCCGACACCGGCCGAACCCTGGTAGCTGAACTCGAGCAGGTAGTTGCGCGTGAACTCGTACTGGATGCTGGAGTTCCAGTTCATGGTGTACGGATTCCGCAGGTTCGTATCCCACCAATCGGCTGAGCGGTCACCGAAGTTAGCGCCGACGAAGGGGGACGTCCCGTTAGCCCGCACCGGGAAGTTCACCGGCAAAGGACCCTGGCTCAACCGAGTGATCGGCATTGGAACACCGGGAGGCGACTGCTGCGTCGAAGAGGACGTGTATTCCTCAAACTGAGCGCGATTTGACGGATAGCGAACGTCGAGAGTGTAGATGCCGAATCCGCCGCGGAACACCCACTTCTCAACCGGGTGCCACGCGAGACCGATACGCGGTTGGAAGTTGTTATTGTCGCGCTTGGAAAGCCCGCCGCTTGGATGGATGAATGCGCCCACGCGGCCGGTGACCGGGTCGGTCGCCGTAGGATCGAAGTTCGTCATGAAGCCGTTCTTCGTGCTGAAGGGGCTCTCATTCGTGTACCGCAGGCCGATGTTTGCCGTAAGAGTCGGTGTGATCTTCCAGTCGTCCTGAATATAGAAGCTGTGGATACTGGAGCGCGGTAGCCAGCTTGTCAGTTCCGCTTCCAGTTGCACACTGTTTACGTAGCCCGTTAGAAGGCCGGCAAAATCAATGCCCGTGTTCGGGATCGCAACGCCGTTCGGTTGCAGCCCCGATGTGACGTTTGAAAAGCTGAATTGCGTAAACCGAGCAAAGTTCGCGGAGTTCAGGCGGTGCCGAAGAATTTCGTAACCGAACTTATAAGCATGCGAACCC
>DASQDN010000599.1:0-3747 GCA_035634155.1 Bryobacteraceae bacterium
GAGTCCGGAAAATCGTTCGCGTTGTTTGGTGAGGGCCGTTTCTGCACGCAGTATGCAACCGCCGAATACAACCACGATGGAAGTGTGAAAGGGAACGGGAACTGGATTCACCGGCTTACCGCGATGGGGTGGAAGTCAGAAGCCTTGTTGAATGCGGCGATCGGTTTTCAAGGTGTATTGCCCAGGGAAAAGCAATTTCGATATCGAGCCGGCGCTTGCTGGGTGTTCCCGTCGCCGGCAGCGGCAGCGGATTGCAACATGAACGGTGCACAATGTTTGACCGGTTATCCGTATGCCGATTCGGGCCCGGCGTCCAGCGGCTACTACAACAAGGTTTGGGACGACGTGCACCATGCCATGTTTGTCGGTTTGAAGGATGCGCTGCATTTCGCGCAAGTGGTGCATTGGGGCGGCACAGATATGGGGCTTTCGTGCGAGGCGGGTGAAGCCGTGTGCTGCGGCGCGGCGTTGAGCCCGCAGGTGGATTGGCCCGGGGGACGCGGAGCGAGCGTGGTCCAGTATGAGTACTCGGCCGGATCGGGGAGTTGCAGTATTGCGAGTTCCGGGTTGACGAGCGCTCATGAATTCGGCCACGGCTCGGGCATTGAAAATCACAACAACACGCAGAACTTCATGCATTCGCCGGCGTATAACGGATCGGTGCTGCCGGCGGCGGATAAGAACACGCTGGTCGGTTGTGTTTCTTCGTGGAACTGTCCGCGGCCGTCCGGCTTCCGCTGGATTGCGCCGTAAACGGTCGGTGAATGGTTGAGAAGGCGCCGCGCAGAGGGTTGTGTGCTCTTTGCGCGGCGCTTTTTAGTTTGGCAGGGCGACGGCGGAGGTGACGGACGCGCTCGCTTCACGCGCCGCGACCGAGCGTCCGATCCAGGCGAAGGCGAACAGAACGAGTCCACCGATCCATGAACCCAGGCTGAAGGTGTCGGCGAAATACATCGCTATCAGGACGCCTGTGGCGACCAGGATTCCGCCCAGGTACAGGAACATGCGCATGCCGTAGAGAGTAGCGAAGGGCAGATAGTGGGCTCCGACAAGGATCAGGAGGGCCGGAAAAAACCAGTTCAAACGGAACAAAGCTACCGGCACAAGAAGCAACATTGAAAGGGGGAGCACGAAGGCGACCTGCATTCCGAGGCCCGTGAACGGATTCCCTGCGCTGACAGAGGCGCGATTGGGCGATAAACGGATCAATAACTGGGTGAGCGGAAAGATGAAGAACCCTCCGATGACGACGGTGAGGATGGATGTTTTCGGACTCACCCACGCGCCGAGCGCGGCCGATGCCAGCCAGATTACGGAACTGACAAGCTGTCCCCAAAACCCGCCCATGTAGGCCATTCGCAGCTCTCGTTGCGCGTCCTGAACGTCCATGCAGCCTCCCAGAGGGTTGAATCCCGAGGCTCGCTCGATGAGCAGTTGCGCGGCGATGACCCGGTAGTAAAAGATAACGGCTTCTCGTCGGGGTTTGTTCCAGTGGAGTCACTCTACACTAAGCATCATGCAGCAACTTTCGGATCAGCCGGTGCATGAGGCCGCGCGCGCGGGGCGCGTCGACGAGGTGGCAGCGATGCTGAGTAATGACCCTTCGCTGATCGATGCGAAAGGGATGGACGCGCGAACTCCGTTGCATTGCGCAGGAACGGTGGAGGTGGCGGCGCTTCTGCTCCAGCATGGCGCTCGAATCGACGCACGCGATGAAGATCACGATTCGACGCCCGCACAGTGGCTCATCGGCGAATCGCCCGATGTGGCGCGTTTCCTGGTGGAGCGCGGGGCCAGCGCGGATATTTTTCTTGCGGCCGCGCTGGGAGATTTGCCGTTGGCCGAGAGGCTGGTGAAGGAAGAACCGGCGTGCGTTGCGTACAGGATCGGTAAGGCGCCCAAATTTGCGCCGATCGGCTATAGAGGGCTGGGAGGCACGATTTATCAATGGACACTCGCGTTCAACTCTTATCCGCATCAGATCGCTTTGCTGAAGGGACACCAGGCGATGTTCGACTTCCTTTATGCATCGAGCGATATGACTACGCGGTTGCTGGTGAACTGCGTGTTGGCTCGGCGAAGCGAGGCGGAAGAGATCGCCAACGCACATCCGGAGATCGTGCCCCAATTACCGACCGCGGATCGGGAGCTCGTAGCGAGGTACTGCTGGGAGACCAACACCAACTATGAAGCAGTTAGGCTGATGCTCGATTTGGGCTTCCCGGTGGCTCATCCGGAGCGAAGCCATGGCTACACCCCGCTACACAATGCGGCGTGGGCAGGCTCAGCGGAGCTGGTCGAGCTGTTAATCGCGCGCGGGCATCCCGTCGATATCTGCGATCCAGGCTACAAAGCAACGCCACTCGGATATGCGCTGCATGATTGTCTTATCGCAAAGCGTCATCCGGAAGGTGAGTTCGTGCGGGTGGTCAAGGCTTTGATGGAGGCGGGCAGTCCGATGACGGGTGTGAAGTATCCGACTGGACATGCGGAGATTGATGAGGTCCTCCGTCGGTACGTTTGAGGGTGATGACGTCGGGTGTTGGAGCACGTCCGGCTAAGTTGGGAATGTGACCAATCGCTCGAATGCACTTCAACAACGCGTGTACCGTCATCGCACGCTGCGCGCGTGCGTCCTGCTTTGCCTTTGTGCGGTGATTCTTCGGGCGGACTGCGACCGATCCCCTTTGCTGATCCGCAACGTGTCGCTGTGGACCGGAAATCGCCTGGAACATGGACGTGACGTGTTGTTTCGCGATGGACGTGTCACGAGCATCGGCCGCCGCATACGTTGAGCCCAAGGGGTTCGGACGATCGACGGCTCCGGCGACACGTTGCTACCGGGCCTGATCGATGTTCACCTGCATTTTGTTATTCCGGGGCTGCCGAAGGACATTCGGGACTATGACGTGTCTGGTCGACAGACGCTGCGGTATGGCGTCACGTCTGGCCGTCTTTATCTCGCGTCGCTGGATGAAGCCACTGAGTTGCGACGCATCAGCCTGACCGAATGTGCTCCTTGCTGAGGGTCCTGGCGAGTCGTCCTGGCATCGGCGGCGACACTCTTGATGCCGAGGGCAGCGCGTTTACGGGCGTTCGGAGTGCGGAGGACGCTCGGGCAGAAATTGGCCGCAATGCCCGGTGCGGGGCTTGAGTGGATCGCCATGCAAGTTTTCCGAGGCCGCGCGCGATGGAATCGCCGACACGTAGAGGGCGGCGCTTGGTTCCGGCCACTCCGCCCTCAGACAACTGGGAGAGCGGCCAGAAAGAAGCACCGACACTTCCTACGGCAACGTGTAGGCGATGAGTTCCCCGCCCGCATTGGCGCCATTGGTTGTGACGGCGACCACAATGTATTGCTTGCCGTTGTACATGTAAGTCATTGGCGATCCCGTTTGCTTACCGGGCATGTTTATTTCCGCGGCTATATCTTCGCCCGTGACCTTGTCATAAGCGCGCAATAGTGCGACCTGCTCGCCTTTTGCATTGGTGTGGACTCCGCCTTCACCGGCGATCAGAAGCGTCTTGGTGGTGAGGACGCCGATAAAGGTTCGACCCGGCTGCCCCATTCGCGGGAAAGTGAGCCCCTTGAGCGCCGCATGGTTTCTGATCTCATCCGGCGTCGAGGAGTGAGTCTTCTGCCAGAGCATCTCGCCGGTGTTCATGTCGTAGGCCGTGATCTGGTCATACGGCGGCTTGATCAGAGGCAAGCCCTGGACGTTGACGCTGGGACGAGGTCCGCCGGGC
>DASQDN010000600.1:0-4808 GCA_035634155.1 Bryobacteraceae bacterium
TCTTCTCGCTGTTGAACAAACGCGCAGTGAGTCCAAGCAACGTGGCCGTGCACCCCACAATCGCGAGCCCCGACAGCACATACCAGACAATCGCCGGAGACTCTCCCGCCAGGATCGCGTTCGCCAACTCAAACTGCCCGAAAATCGGAACAGGCGCGAGCCAGATTCCGGTCATCTCGGGGAAGGCCATGCTGCCCACCATTCCCAACATGGGCAACATCATCACATAACCCATGTACTGTTGCGCTTCTTTGAACGTCCTCGCAAACGAGGCCAGATAAACCTCAATCGCCGGAGCGATCAGCCCCGCAGGCAACACCACGGCCAGCCATTTAACGAGTTGCGGCACGGTGAAGGAGAAGCGAACTCCGGTGTCTGCGAACGGAACCAGAGAGAATGCGATGACCATCAACGCGATGGTCGTCAGCATACCGATAACAGCAAAAATGGCGGCAGCAAGCCATTTCCCGGTGATCAGCTCGATTCGCGGCATCGGATTCAGCAGCAGCGATTCCAATCCTCCGCGCTCGCGCTCACCCGCCGTTGAATCCGAAGAAATCTGCAGTGCCGCGGTGAAAGCCGCCAGCAGCACCATCATCGGCAGCATCGACAGAATCCGTGCCGCGCGCTGCTGCGCTGTCGAGATCTCAAGGTCGCTCACCGGAACCGCCGCGGCCACGGAGGGACTGATACCGCGCGCAACCAGCCGCAAACCTCCGATCTCGGCGCTGTACTGCCCGATCAATCTGCGCAGACGCTCGCGGGCGCCGCTGGACGAGTTGCTCGTGCTGTCCCGCACGATCTGCACCTGCGCTGGCTTCAATCCAGCAAACTTCTTCCCATAATCCCGCGGGATTGCCAAAACAAAAGGTTCGGCCCCGTCCCGCACCGCCGCCTGCGCCGCGGCCACATCCTTTGGCCCGGTCACCACCTTGACATCCGGCTGCTGCCGCAACCAATCGACCAGCAGCGGAGCATACTCCGCTCCCGTCACCGGCACGCGAATTTCGGGCGTGCTCTGGCGCCGAACCTGAAAGTTGAAAATCGCGGCGAGCAGGATCGGACTAATTAAGGAGCCGATAACCAGGCTCCTAACGGACCGCTTGTCGCGGAAGGCATCGATCAGTTCCTTGCGCGCCACTACCCAGATACGCTTCGCGTTCACGCCGCCTCCTGCTTGGTCTCACCGGTCAAAGCGACGAACGCGTCTTC
Source organism: Bryobacteraceae bacterium (assembly GCA_035634155.1). Taxonomy (GTDB): domain Bacteria; phylum Acidobacteriota; class Terriglobia; order Bryobacterales; family Bryobacteraceae; genus DASQDN01. The sequence goes on from DASQDN010000600.1 coordinate 1,213, forward strand.
CAGATTGGCTTCGCCCGTCTGCTCCCGAAGCTCATCCGGAGTTCCGTCGGCGGCCACTCGTCCGCGCGCGATCACCACGATGCGGTCACACAATGCCGATACCTCCTGCATCACATGGCTGGAGAATACGACGCAGCGGCCTTCCTGGCTCAGAGCACGGATCACCTCGCGTACGGCTCGCGTGGCCATAACGTCCAGTCCGTTGGTGGGCTCATCAAGTATCACGTTCTGCGGCCGGTGGATCAAAGCGCGGGCCATGGCTACCTTCGTGCGCTCGCCGTGTGAGAAGCCCTCGGTGCGGCGGTGAATGATCCCGTCCATGCCGAGCGCATTCGTCCAGTACTGGATATTTTTCTCGAGCTGTTCTTTCCCAAGCCCCCGGAGCTGCCCAAAGTACTCAATGTGTTCCCGCGAGGTCAGCCGTGCGTAGAGCCCGGAAATGTCGGGCAGCGCGCCGATGCGCTTCTGCGCCTCCATCGGATGCAGAGTTACGTCCGCGTCGTCCACTTGAATGCGTCCGCCGTCCGGACGCAGCAGGCCGTAGATCATTCGCAAGGTGGTCGTCTTGCCCGCGCCATTCGGCCCCAAAATGCCGGTCACCAAACCGTCGCGCGCCTCAAAGGAGACCTCATCCACAGCAACCACATCGCCGAAGCGTTTGCGTACCCCTTCCACGCGGATCATGAAGTGGGCCCCGCGTAGCTAAGAAAAAACGGCCTGCGGCGGAGCGTCTCCGCGCAGCTTGCATCCACGCCGGCCGGATTCGCTTCATTCAGGAACTTGCGCACCACGCGCATCATGCAACCTCTCATCGCACCGCCATGGCCGATGCCCGGAACCACTACATGCTTTGTGTTTCGCCACTGCTTGGCAATCTGCTCGCCCCATACAGGCGGAGTAACCGGGTCGAACTGACCGGAAACAATCAATGTCGGCGCATCCGATGCGAATGGCGCATGATAGCGCTCAGGGACCTCACCGCGCGGCCAAAACTCGCACGGCTTCACGAACGCCTTGACCAGCGCCGCGCCCGCGAATGTGCCGGCCGTCTCACGCAGAATCATCTCTTCATTCAGTCGCGGAGCATCCTCCGCGCAAATGACTGAGTAGCGCATGCCGGCGCTCAACCCTTCCACCGCGCCTATTCCCGCCCAGTTCAGCGCCAGCAGGCCGGTGTAGTCGCCCTCCGTCGCGCGATGGATCAACAGTGGTAGCATTGCCGCTGTTTCCGGCAGGTAGAGGGCGGTGAAGACGATGCCGCTGATTGTCAGCCGATCGAAAGTGACTTGCTCTGGTTTACCCGTCCGCGGATGAGCCACCGTGACGCGCTCAGGCTTGCGGTCCAGGCGCGCCAGCAACTGCTGAAAGCGATCGGCGAGGTTCGGGAAAGCTCCAGCGCACGCCGCGTCGGCAGCGCAGGCTGCGATCAATTGATCGAACGCCCGCTGGCTGTCGCGCGCAAAATACAACGGCAGAATCATGCTCGGCGGAGCGACACTGTCCAGCACCACGCTGCGAACCGTCTCAGGGTGCTGCTTCACGTACGTGATCGCTGCCCGCGTGCCGTATGAGGCGCCGTACAAATTGATGCGGCCGTAGCCAAGCGACTCGCGAACTTGGTTCAAGTCCTCCATCGCGATAGCCGTCGTGTAGAGTCGCAGGTCGGCATTGAAACGCTTCATGCATCCCCGCAGCAGGTGCATGGCGGCTTCCGGATCGGCCTTGAGTTGCTCGTCTTCCTGGGGCTCGCAGGCCAACGAATTCGACCCGCCCGTGCCGCGCTGGTCCACCAGCACAATGTCGCGGTCGGCCAGCACGGGCCGGAACGCTTGCTGGATCTGAGCGACTTCCCGCGTGGCGGCCTGCCCGGGCCCGCCCGCTAGAAAGAACAACGGATCGGGATTGTCCGCCCGACGCGCGCCCGGCAGCACGACTACCTTGAGACGAATGCGGCGCCCGGTCTTTGCCTGGCGATTCTCCCAAACCTCGACCGTTCCGCAGTAGCCGTCGAGTGGCCCTTCATTGCTGGTGCAGCGTTTCAAACGATCCAGCGTGTCCGTTCGAGTCTTGATAGTTCCGCAACCGGCGAGGAGCACAACGCAAGCCCAGGCGGACGTCAGTACCCGATAGCGGATCATGCTTCCGCGGCTTCCCTGTCGAGCCGTTCCACCTCGCGTTGGTACCGTTTCCGCTCCATCCAATGCGACCAGGCGATCACTACGTTCTGCAGTACGATCGCGCACAGCAGCAACATCCAACGTCGGGAATCGGGAACCTCGGCGACCAGCGCATACAGCGTAAGCAATGCCGCCGGCGTAGACCAGTAAATAAATTCGCGATACCCGACTTTCATCTGACGCAAAATTTCGCGACGATGGAACGCGCGCAACTCACGCAGCGACAACGAAGCAGGAACCGAAGTAGATCGGCCGCGCACAACGTACGATCGCCAGGTCGCCCCAATCCAGCCGATCGTCATCGCCAGAGTGACGGATTCGTGGAAGTGCCAGTCGCCCCCGGAGTTGAGCAGGAAGATACCGATCATGAACACCATACTGACAAGCAGGATGGCATTGCGAACCCAGACCTGCGTCTGGTGCTGTTCCGCACGGCTCCGCAGGTCACCCGAAGCGCTGATGGCGCACAACGATCCCCGGTTGAAGGTTCGTCGAGTCCGGCTCTGCACCACTTGAGGAACCGTAGTCACCGCGTCGGCCACGTATGCAAGCCAGCGTGTGGAAGGAGCGTGTTCCGCAAAACGTTCTTGCAGGTCGCCGAGAACGGTTTCTCTGCACGAAGGCGGCAGCAGAAACGAAACCGCTGCCTCGAGCCATCGCGGTGGTTCAACGTACAAAGTTGTCCTAAGCATAATCTCCCCAGATAGGCGTCACTGACATAGCCATGCGGCGCGCGGTAGCGAGAGACTCCTTCAAGGCGCGTTCGCCGGGAGCATCCAGCCGGTAGCAGCGCTTCGCTCGACCGCCGCGCGCAGCAGTCGGCTCTGAGAGCCATGAGGTTACGAAGCCTTTGTCCTCCAACCGATCCAGCGCGACATAGATAGCGCCCAACGTGACGGTCTTCGACGAGGCGAGCTCGTGGACCTTCTTCTGAATGGTGACGCCGTAGGCGTCATCGCCCAGCGTTACAATCGATGTGAGTACAAGCTGCTCAAACTGGCCTAGAGAGTCGCTGCGCGGCATTTGTACAACAAAGTATCACATATCGCCGGGCGAGGCAAGAGTTTCCTCGAAGATGCCCGCCGCCTTGTTCTTCCGAACCCGATCCGCCGCGAAGTAGCGCCCATTCATCGCCACGTAAACACCAACCGCAAGCGTCTGCGCAAACGCCAGCGCGCTGCCCAGGTTGAACAATCCATCCGAGCTTCCGAACTTATACGGCACCATGGCGCCGGTCAACACGATCGTCTTCTGCAACCCTACCGCCTGCAGTACCCGAGCCGTTTCCACCATCGTGTCCGTTCCGTGCGTGACCACGATGCGGTCCTCCGGCGCGGTCCGGCACTGGTCCACTATGATCCGGCGGTCGGCATCCGTCATGTCGAGGCTGTCGACCATCATCAATGTCCGCACCTCCGC
>DASQDN010000601.1:0-6546 GCA_035634155.1 Bryobacteraceae bacterium
ATGTGTCGACAAGCTAAATGTGAGCCGGTTCGCTCTTTTGCGATTTCCGGCGTGGAGGAGCTTATTATGCGTTCCCCGTCTTTATTGGGTCTGGGGCTTCTGCTCGCCGTGTCCGCATCGGCCCAGCAGGGTGAATTGCGAGCCCGTGAACTTTTCTATACCCCGATCGCCGAAGCGAAAACTCAGCCTGCCGCCGATTCGAAACCAAGTCAAACCAAACCAGCGGTTTCGAAAACGGAGCCCAAACAAGCCGCCGCTCGTACTGAACGTCCTGCGCAGCCGAACCGAACCGAGCCCACCAAGCTCAGTGGCGGCGCCCGGATGCAGAACGTTTCCACGGCCAACGTCGGCGGGGAGCCCGTGGGTCCGCCGCTCGCCCTGAAGTACCGCCTGCTCAAGCGCGGTCCCGACGGCGCTTACAACGAGGTCGATACGGACAGCGTGTTCCGCTCCGGCGATAGCATTCGCGTGTCAGTGGAGGCCAACGACGCCGCGCACCTGTACATCGTGCAGCAAGGCTCCAGCAAGACATGGAATCTTCTGTTCCCCAACGAGGACAGCGAAAGCGGCAACAATCGCGTTGAGCGAAACCGGGAATACGAGATTCCTGGCGGCGCTCGCTTCACCTTCGACCAGCAGCCCGGAACCGAGCGCCTTTACCTGATCCTGACCCGGCGTCCCGAAGCCGATCTGGAAAAGCTCATCTACGCGCTGGGCCAAGGTTCGAACACGGCCAAGCCGGCCTCGGTGGACACAGCAGCCGAGAAGCCGAAGATGATGATTGCCCAGAACAGGATCGACGATTCGTTCATGGGCCGTCTCCGCGAGCGCGACAAAGTATTGGCCCGTGATCTGGTGTTCGAGAAGGTAAATGACGATAAGCCAGTATCGACTCCGGTCGGGACGCGTCGGGAAAAGGCACTATACGTCGCAACACCAGATCGCACCGCCGCCGCTCGGATTGTGGTCGACCTGAATCTAAAACATCAGTAAGCAGGGAATCATAAATGCGACCGCTTTTCGTTCTGGCGCTGGCCGCCACGCTTGGTTTTGCGGAGGACTCGCGCGTTGCACAGCGCGGCGCCCACCGTATGCAAATCACCCTGGAGCGGATGGAGGCCGGCGCATGGAAAGCGATCGATCCTTCGCTCGTCCTGGACAAGGACGATCGGATTCGCTTCAAGTTCAAAGCCAACTTCGCCGGCTATCTTTACGTGACGAACCAGAGCACATCGTCTACATCGACGATGCTGTTCCCACGCGTCGATACGGGTTCGAATAACCGCATCCTGGCCAATCGCGAGTATGTTGTGCCGGCGACCAAAGGCGCGTTCCGCGTGGACGGCCCCGCCGGTTATGACGTGGTCGCGTGGCTGATTTCGCCGGTGGAACTCGGACGCCCGGAAGCGCCTCCGGCAGCGTCCATGCCTCCCGCGAATATGACCCCGCGGTGCGACGATACCCTGTTCCGTGCTCGCGGAGCGTGCCTGGACACGGCCGCCGGGCCGCAGGCAGCCAAGCGCGCGGAGAAAGCGGATGACCTTGTGTTTATCCGCGAGAAGGACTCGTCCGTGATCTCATCCACCGCGCCGCTGACATCCCCGTTCGTCTATGAGTTCCACCTGGCGCACAAATAAGGCAGCAGCATGAAGAGTTTTGTTCGAGCTTGTTTCTGTTTCTCGCTGGCTTGCGCTTCACTCGCGCAGACAACTGCTCCGAAGCCCGCGGGCGCCAAGGAACGCGACTTGAAGCTGGAGCGCGACGAGCCCGTGACGGTTCAGCCCGCGGCGCGCACGGCTCCGGTGAAGCCTTCCATCCCCCGCAGCTACGCGCTGGTGGTCGGCATTGCCAAATACGCAAAGCTTCCTGAATCAGGCCAATTGCAATTCCCCGAGCGGGACGCCGAATCAATCTACTCCGTTCTCATCAGCCCGGAAGGCGGGAACTTCCGGGCTGAGAACGTGCATCGGCTGATCGGCGAGCGCGCGAACCTGGCCAACGTTCGCCGTGAGATTGAAGAATGGCTGCCCAGCGTGGCCAAGGACGATGATCGTGTGGTCATCTATTTCGCCGGGCACGGCTTTGTTCACGATGGCAAGGCTTACCTCGCCCCGTATGACATTGACCCGAAGAACATCAAGGGCACCGGCTATCCGATGGACGCGCTCGGCGAGGCGATGGGACGCAAGATCAAAGCCAAATGGAAAGTGCTGTTGACCGATTCCTGCCATAGCGGGTCCATCATGCCTCCTGCGGATGCGGCGATGATGAACGCGAAGCTCACGGGACTCGACAGGTCGTTATTCTCCTTAACGGCCAGCCGCGATCGTGAACAATCGTTTGAAAGTCCGGAATGGGGCGGCGGCCACGGCATCTTCACTTACTACGTAGTGAAGGGATTGGAAGGATCGGCCGATGAGAACCGGGACGGCATTGTCACCGCCGACGAGCTTGGGGAATATGTCAGGACAGAAGTGCGCCGCGCGACCGGAGCTCGCCAGAATCCCACCTCCGAGCGTGGCAGCTTCGATCCGAACATGCTGCTCGCGTACGTGCCTTCCGGCGCCGAGCCGGGTAGCCCCCCGCCCCCGAAGAACGGAACCCTGGTATTCGAAGCGAACATGGATGGGGTCGAAGTGTTCCTGGACGGCAAGTCGATCGGAGTTGTAAACAAGGGCGGCTCGTTGCGCATGCCCGGCCTGCAGCCCGGCGCCCATACGGTGAAGGGAGTCAAGCTTGGTTATGAACCGGACGGGCCCCGTGAAGAAATGGTGTATCCGGGCCAGGAAGCAACCATCTCGATCAAGATCCTGATTCCGCGCCGCCGCACCAAGGCCGCACTCGACGCCTTTGAGGACGGGATGGAGGAATACAACAAGGGCTCGGCCGACCACTACAAGAAAGCGGTCGCGCATTTTGAGAAGGCGTTGGCAGTCGATCCCAACTACAGCCAGGCTTCGCTCTTCCTGGCGCGTTCCTACAACCTGCTCTTCGATCAGGCCAAGGCTCGGCAGTACTTCCAGAAAGCCGTGGAGATCGACCCTGATTACCTCGAAGCGCGCTCCACCTTCGCGGGCATGCTGCTCGACATCGGCGATCTGGATGAAGCGATCCGGCATCTGAACGCCGTGGTGCAGCGGGATGCGAAGAACGGCCTCGCCTGGGGACTGCTGGCGCAGGCGCTATGTCGTAAGGATGTGTTCGACCAGTCGATTGACGCGGCGCGCAAAGCAATCAAGCTGACGCCCAGTAACGCCGAGGTGCATCTGTGGCTCGCGGAAAGTTTGCGGCGCAGCAATCAATTCAAAGAGTCGGTGCCGCAATATCATGCATACCTGCAGTTGAGCGACTTCGACAGCAAACTCGCCGGCAAGTTGAATTACTACGTGATGGGGTTCATCACAGGCGCCGGCAAGAAGAAGCGGGCCAATTTGAAGGATGTGTGGAAGGAACTGCGCAGCATCGCTTATTTCGGCCTATGCGACAGTGAGCGCCGGATGTCACACTTCGACATGGCGATCACGCATTGCCAGCAGGCTTTGGCTTACGATCCGGGCGATCCGTACGCGCACTACGCGCTAGCCCTGGCGTTTGGACGCAAAGCCGAACAGGATGGCAGCGCCGAAACACTGGCTGCCGCACGCAAGCATTTCAGCGCCATGCTCGATATCAACTCCGACATGGAAGAAGCCAAGTTCGCCAAAGCCAATTTGAAGGCTATTGAGACCGCGCTCGCCGCCGCTAGATAGCTTCTAACTCTTCCTCAAGCAGTTGCTTCTGATATAGGTCCGCGTAGTACCCGCCCTTGCGAATCAGTTCGGCGTGCGATCCTTCTTCGGCCACCTTTCCATACTCGATCACGTAGATGCGATCGGCGTTCCGCACGGTGGATACGCGATGCGAGATCAGGATGGTGGTGCGGCCCTTCATCACTTCCTGCAAGGCCGTCAGGATCCGCTCTTCGGTCATGGTGTCAACGCTCGATAAGGCGTCGTCCAGGATCAGGATGCGTGGATTGCGCAGCACTGCGCGCGCGATGGCCGTCCGCTGCTTCTGCCCGCCCGACAAGGTGATGCCGCGCTCACCCACCATCGTTTTCAGTCCTTCCGGAAACGATTCCAGGTCTGTGGCCAGGCCCGCCACTTCGGCCGCGCGGCGAATCTGGTCGTCGGTCGCGTCACGCACGCCGAGCGCGATGTTCTCGCCGAGCGTCATGCTGAACAGGAAGGTTTCCTGCGGAACGAACCCAATCTGCTCGCGCAGCCGGGCCGGCGAATAGTCGCGTACGTCGTGGCCGTCCACCAGCACGGCGCCCGACGTTGGATCTACCATGCGCGGGATCAGGTTGACCAGCGTGCTCTTTCCGCTCCCGGTATGCCCGACGATGGCCGCCGTAGTCCCGGCGGGAATCCGCAGATTGATTCCGTCCAGGCTTGCCGTGGTTCCGAAGTTCACGTGGACATCGCGGAACTCGATCTCGCCCTGCGCTCTGGTCAGCGGCCGCGGAGATGCGGGTTCGTCGATCGCCGGCTTCTGCTGCATCAGCTCATCGATCCGCGCCAGCGACGCAGTTCCCCGCTCCATCAGGTTGACGACCCAGCCCAAGGCAATCATGGGCCACACCAGCATGCCCATGTAGCTGTTGAACATCACGAAGTTCCCCAGCGAAATACCGCCCGATAGAAGCCGCGCGCCGCCCGCCCAGAGCACTGCCAGGAACCCGAGCCCCACCAGCGCCTGCAGCACCGGCATGAACATCCCCTGCACCCGAGCCAGCTTCAAGTTCTCGCCGACGAATTCGCGATTCAGCACCTCGAAGCGGCGAATCTCGGCATCTTCCTGTACGTAAGCTCGGATGACGCGAACGCCCGCCAGGTTCTCCTGGACTCGGCTGCTGATGTCGGAGAACATCTTCTGGATGCGCTCAAAGCGCATGTGAATCATGCGCCCGAACACCACCACCACAAAGCTGACGATGGGCGCAGGAGCAACCGCCACCAACGCGAGCGGCCAATCGACCCACGCCATAATTCCTAGCGCGAGCACCAGGGTTAACATCGTCTCGGTCCAATACATCACGCCCGGCCCGAGCATCATGCGCACAGCATTCAAATCATTCGTCGCGCGAGCCATAATGTCGCCCGTGCGGTATTTGCCGTAGAAGTCCCAGGAAAGCGTGATCAGGCGTCCGAACAGATCGTTACGCAGGTCGAACTCGACATCGCGCGAAATGCCGATGATGATGACGCGCATCCAATACTGGAACAGTCCCTTGATGGCGGACAGCGCGACCAGCAGTGCGGCGAACTGCAGCACCTTCTCGAAGGCAAAACCTCGTGTGAGCGAATCGATGGCCGCCCCGATGACCAGAGGCTGCGCGGCCGCGAACACGTCTTTTAGGATGAGCGCCCCCAACCCCAAAGCCATTCCCCTGCGATATCGCCACATGTAGGGCGACAGCACCTGGAACGCGCGCTTCATCTACATCCCCAGCCGGTCGGCAATGGATTTCGAATACTCATAGAAGAGGGTCTTCTGCCCTTCCCGATTCTGCCACCACGATTCGGGATCGAAGAACTTATCCGGGGCTGCGACGCTACGAACCTCCACGTTGGGACCGAGCACGCGTCGAAAGACCGCGGCCGCGCGGCGTGTGTGATAGTTGCTGGTGATCAACAGGAGTTTGCGGACGTTTCGCTGCCGCAGCACGGGCGCAAAGGCCTGGGCTTCTTCCAGTGTGGACAAAGCCCGAACATGCACCGCCTCAAAGTGAGCGGCTGGAAAACCCTGGCGGACGGCATACCGGACCGCCAGGTCAGCTTCATTCACACCGTAGATCTCCATTGGCCCGCTCACCAGGGCCACCGGAGCGTAGCCTGACGCAACAAGCTCTCCTGCCGTGCGGACGCGCTGCCCGCGACTGTCGCCGGCCAGAACCAGGATCGCGTCCGCTTTGACTGGACCCTCAGACTCCACCAGGTAATTGCCGATGCCGCGGAGCACGCCTTCGTATGTGAAAGCGAAAAGCAATAGCCCAACGGCCAGCATGAGCAGAAAGCCAGTGGCAATCCGGCGGGCCGAGGTCAATCCTTACTTCTCTTCGGAGCTTTTGGGATCAAGATGACCGACGGCTTTCAAGCGCTGGAACAGGCGCTCTACTTCCGCCTCGTCCTCCGGCCGCAGCAACTGATAACGCGGCGACGGAAGCTGGCGGCGATCGGGGATCGCCCCGGGAACCACTTCGCCCCAGAACTGGCGATACGGAATGCCGTCAATCAACGCATCCTTAGCGCAGCGGCGAAGGTGCCGCAACAGGCTCTTGCCCGCGTCATTGTCGCCTGGATACACCAGAACCACCCGGCGATCTCCGGTGAGCGTCAGATTCACGATCAGCGGCGTCATCCAGGATGTGCGATCCAGGCGGCGAATCTCACTCCATGGGATGATGCGGCGGCCGAGCACCAGGTGATGCTCGTAAACCTCAATGGGCGGCTGAAAGGCCAGGATCAACAGCGCGATGCCGGGAATACCGAATAGAATCGTGGC
>DASQDN010000602.1:0-3290 GCA_035634155.1 Bryobacteraceae bacterium
GACCAGGGACCGCGAATACAGCGCGCTGCGTTATGCGCAGGGAGGGAGTCCCGAACCGATTGGCGGTCCGAACTCGCGGTCAGGTCAGGGAGCGGCGATCCAGGTCAACATTCAGGCAATGGACAGCCAGTCGTTCATTGACCGGCAGGATGATATTGCGCGCGCAGTCCGTGAGGCGATGCTGAACTCGAACTCGCTAAACGACGTAGTGCTGGAGCTGTGATATGGCTACGTTTCCAAAACTGACCTCGGGAGTAGTAACTCAATATCCATCGGGGCGGACGGCAACTTACTCAACATCCATCATGCAGTTTGTGGATGGAAAAGAACAGCGCTTTCGGGAACTGAAGAGTTCGGTGCGGCGCTGGCTTATTGAATTGAGCAAGTTGTCAGCTCATGAGGAAGGCTCCGTTGAAGCCTTCTTCAGCTCAGTGCAGGGGCAGTTCGGCTCGTTCACCTTCGTTGATCCTTGGGACGACGTCGAGTACCCGGACTGCAGCTTCGATCAGGAGACGCTGAATGCGCTTAGCCGGTCGGAGTCGGCGAACCAGACTTACTTAGTTATACGGAATAACCGGTCGTGAGTAATCTTATCTTTCCACAACTCGCTAGTGGGGCGCTTGTACAGTTTCCTGTCAGGAAGCACGTGAGGAGGCGGACCATCGTTAATCAAACGCCGGGCGAACGCCTGCTTAAGATGGCTGATCCGGAGGGCTCGAGCGTGGCATGGGACTTGCAGTATACGGGGCTAACGGATGCGGAGATGGGCGCCTTTGAGGCGCTGTTTGAAAGCTGTGAGGGTCGGTTGCGTCCCTTCGTCTTTGTAGATCCTTTAGGCAACTTACTGCGCTGGACTGAGGATCTGAATAAGGGTGTGTGGCAGACGGGTCTGCTGGTTGTAACTGCAGTGGAGGATCCCACTGGTGGAACCGGAGCATGCCGCTTAACGAACGGCGCGCAAGGGGTTCAGCGCATTTCTCAGGCAGTAGACGCCCCAACTTCATACACCTACACCTTCGGTGTCTGGGCGAAGTCCAACTCCGCAACATCGCTGCGCTTGGGACTCGACAACGGAACGAGCACCATATCAGTTGATGTCGCTGTCCAGGGTGAGTGGGAGTGTTACTCCGTATCGGCATCAGGGCCTGATAGTGGCGATTCGGTCCGGTGCTTCATCGAGGTTCCGGCCGCGACTGCGGTCGACGTTTATGGCCCGCAATTAGATGCGCAGCCTGACGCTTCGGAGTATCGGAAGGCGACTGACAAATCCGGGGTGCATATGGCTAGGTTTGACCAGGACGTTCTGGAACGCAGGACATTCGGTCCGGACAATCATTCGACTCGGTTGCGCGTGGTGACGGTGGAGGAGTAAAGCTATGACGATTCATGAGATCAAGCAAGAGCAAATTACGCAAACTCCACTGTTGTTATTTGATTGCGAACTTAGCACCGGTGTTGTCGAGCGGTGGAGCACGCACGCTGTGTCGTTGGCGGGAAGGGACTACGAGTCGCGGATTATCCGGCATAACGTTTTTGACATCCGCTCCGCCGCTGATGATGGTATCGATGCTCTTGCTAAGGTGTCCTTAACACTGGCGAACGCGGACTCCTACTTTTCCCAAGTGGAACGATCGAGTGGTTGGAAGGGCGCTCGACTGACGGCGCGTTTCGTGTTCCTGAACGCACTCACGGGAGAAGCGGCTTCGGACGAGGTGGTGATCTTTCGCGGGTCTTGCAACCCTCCGGACGAAATTACGGAGTCGACCATACGGCTGACGTTCCTCAGTCGACTTAGCTTGCAGCGGACCTTCTTACCGGAAGCGCGGATTCAGCGGCGCTGTCCCTGGATGTTTCCGTCGAACGAGCCACAAAGACAACTCGCGCTCGACGGTGGAGATCGTGGCCCGTACTCGCCGTTCTATCGCTGCGGGTATTCGGCTGGATTGCCAGGAGGCATCGGCAATCTGAATAACGGCGCTGCCTTCAATAGCTGCGACTATACCCGAAGCTCGTGCGCGCAGCGGGGCATGTTCGACGTTGATGTGGCAGGCCTGACTACCCGACGTTTCGGCGGCGTGGAATTCGTGCCATCGACTATAGAGGTGAAGACCTACGGCGAGCGAACACCTCACTTGAGTGCCGCACTCGAGAACGAGGGTCGCTACAACGACTTCGTGCCTCTCGTTTATGGCACCGCGTGGTACAGGCCGCCTATTGTGTTTGCGCGAAATGACGGCAACTTGACGCATCTGGAGATCCTGCTCGGCATGGGTGAAATCCATGGTGTGACCAAGGTGCTCGTGAACGACTTCGAACTACCCGCAGGGGATGCCGCGTCGAAGCCGACGGCCACGGGTTGGTACAACCTGGTGAGCGCCGGTCATCGCGACGGAGCGTTCAATCCAAGTTTCGTCGACGGGTCCGGCAAGCCACTCGGGGATCCCTATGGCAGCATGGCCGTGCTCTCGGTAGTAGTGCCGAATCGAATTAGTGACGGGCGGACTTTGCCTAAGGTCGACGTGCTCGTCCGGGGGATGAAGCTTCCCACGTTTGACGGTGAGGGCGCAGATCTCGGCAATGTGTTTACCAACAATCCCGCTTGGGTGCTGCTCGACTTGTTGAGGCGTGCAGGTTGGCGCCTGGACGAGGTCGATCTGAAAAGCTTTGCTCATACGGCGGCGTATTGCGCGGAGCCCATCGAGACGGTAGATCTTCACGGCAGCCCGAAGACGGTTGCTCGCTTCCAGTGCAATCTGGTGATTCGCAAGCGCCGAAGCGCGGCGGATGCGATTCGTGGAGTGAGAAATAGTTCGGGGTTGTATCTCACTTACGGAATGGGGGGGCTGCTCGAACTCGGAGCAGAATCCTCGATCGCGATCCAGCAGAGTAAGAAGCCGGCCTGCTCGAATAGCTCGGAAATGCTCAATGGTGGCTGGCCGGCGTATGAGTTCGGTGACGCCTCGTCACCGTTCTCGGACATTGCTCGCCGGCCAAGCGGTGAGCCGTCGTTGAAGTTGTTTTCGCGCAGCACCGCGCAGACTCCGAATCGGTATGCCATTGAATTCCAGGATGAGTTCAACGGCTATCAGCAGGATAGTCTGTCCCTGGTCGATGTAGACGATGCAGTATTGGCGGGACAAGAGATCAGCGCGAGTGTTACTGCGCTCGGTGTGGCGAACTTTAGTCAGGCCGGCCGTGTTCTGCGGCTTCAGCTTGACAAGGCAATCCGCGGGAATACCTATGTCGAGTTCGAGACGGGTGTGCGGGGCGTTGGGCTTAAGCCTGGCGAC
>DASQDN010000603.1:0-2039 GCA_035634155.1 Bryobacteraceae bacterium
TGCCGGGGTAGTGAAGATCTCCTGTTGGGTCCGGAGGATCAGCCGCAGGAAGGACACGCGAGACCCATCGGGCGAGAATCGTGGGTCGACATCACCCGCCGCGCGACCCGGGTCGGTTAACTGGCGCTCGGCTCCGCTTGCGGCGTCGATAAGGTGAAGCGCGAGGGTGGAGTTGTCCTCGATCGGCCGACTAATGGCTAAATTGCGCCCATCCGGAGACCAGTCCAGCATCCGGTGGTCATAACCATACGCTGATTGGGGAAAGCGGGCGAGGACTCGCTCCGGAGTTCCATCGAGCGAGGCCACGACGACCTCGGTTCCGCTCCTCTGGATTCGGAGGAAAGCCAGCCGAGCGCCATCGGGCGACCAAGCCGGGCTGCTGTGATGACCACCCCGCGACAACGGTCGTCCGTTCTGGCCAGTGCTGTCCTGCACCCAGACCTGCGGTGGGTTCGTTCCGTCTTCTGCCCACAAAAAAGCGATCCGCGAGCCATCAGGCGAGATGGCGGTCTGGTATTCTTTCCCGGCCAGGCGCGTTACCGGCGTTACACGCGCGACGGCCGCTCCGTCCGAAGGGCCGTCCGGCGACGAAGTATTCCGGTAGACCGCAAAACCCACCCCCGCGAATACCAACAGAAGTCCGACGGTCCACCGACGCCATTGCGACCTGCTTGATGGCGGAGGCGCAGGCGGCAGCCGGGGGACTGGTTCAGACGCTGGGTCGGCGGGTCGCGCGTCTTCCCGGGTGACGGGGTGATCGGACTCGGTAACGACGGGACCTTCCAGGCGGTAGCCGCGGCCGGGAAAGGTCTCAATGTGCGCTGGAGTTCCCTTCTCGGCTGCAAGAATTCGCCGGACTACGGCGATGTTCTGGGCCAGGTTCGCTTCGTCGACGATGCGGTCCGGCCAAACGCCCCGCATGATCTCTTCTTTGGTAAGGACGCGGCCGGGGTTCTCAACGAGAACCAGTAGTGTTTCCACGGCTTTGCGGGTCATGTGGACCGGCTCGCCGTCGCGGAAGAGGACTTTGGCGACTGGGTCCAACCTCCACGGCCCGAAGGCGAAGACGACTCTCTGCTTCAACGGCGGGGCATCCTTTCCGTGGCTCTACACGTAAAGGTATCATTACAAAAGAAGCCCCCGAAAAGAGTAGCGATCCAGAAGTGACCCAATCAGAAACGTATCTAATGAGTTCTCAGACACTTGCGTTCGGATTCCAGTTTGACGAGTTGTACAGCCGCGAAGGCGTGACCCGGCTGGACTCGGTATTTCTGGAGCGCTTAGGAGAGGCCGATCCGCCGTTGCGCGATCGTTTGCTCCAGGCCCGCTCGAATCCGAAAGGCATCGAACGCAAGGCGTATTCCGAACTGATTATCGCGGTCGCGCCGTACCTCGAGGATTTCCTCGCTGAGTTGTTCGGGATCACGGCAGAATTGCGAGCGTTGCAGCAGCGGCACTATGCGCTAGCGCCACTTTTCAGCGTCAAGCGGCGCTTCGTTTTCAAAAAGGCCGCGAGTGGCATGACACCCGAGAAGGCGGCGGCGCTCGATGGCCCGGCTTTGGCGGCCTCGCTGCAGACTTTTCTGCAGGAACCGCTGACCGAAAGCAGTTACGTGGATCACGTGTCGCGGTGGCTGGACGATGAGGCGGCTCACGCGGAGGAGTTGAAGGTAGCGGCACAGTACGCGGCCTGGGCTGCTTTGTCGCCCGCCGGCCGGGAGAGGCATCACGGCGATGTGCTGTTCAAGCTCCCGCATAAACTTGACCCACTGCATCTGGTTCCGGTGGAAACGGTCAAGATCGACGGCGGCGCGTCGGCGTTCCGGCTTCACCCGTCGCATTGGCGGCAGCGCGAAGGCTTCGCTCTGACGGATCCTGGGACTGACCTGGCGGGCGCGATCGATCAGGCCAGTTATTGCATCAAGTGCCACAACCAACTGAAGGACTCGTGCTCGACCGGACTTCGTGAAAAGACAGGCGAGTTCAAGAAGTCGGTGTTCGGAGTTACGCTCAACGGCTGCCCGCTGGACGAGAAGATC
>DASQDN010000604.1:0-10412 GCA_035634155.1 Bryobacteraceae bacterium
AGCGGCGCGGTCGACATCCACGCGCAGTTCTGCCACACCAGTGACGATTTCTGCCTGAGTGTCGGCGGCTCCGGGGATGGTGTTGACGATCCGCAGAGCGCGGTCGGCGAGCCCGGTGAGGACCTGCGGGTCATCTCCGAAGATCTTCACGGCGACGTCGGCTTTGATGCCGGAGATCGTCTCGTCCAGGCGCATGGCCATGGGTTGAGTGAAGTTGCTCACAACACCGGGGATCTTCTCCAGACGCTCGGCAATGGCGCTGATGAGACCTTCTTTGTTTGGCGCTGTTTTCCATTCCTCGATCGGCTTCAGCAGCACGTAGACGTCGGCCTCATAGATACCCATGGCTTCCGTCGCCAGGTCGGGGCGACCCAGCTTGCTGACCACGCTGCGCACCTCGGGAAACTCGAGAATCGCCTTTTCCATCTGCGTGCTGAGCGCTATGGATTCGGTCAACGAGATTCCCGGGAGCTTGCGCGTCTGAATGAGAAGCGATCCTTCATCAAGGCGCGGCATGAACTCGGTCCCGATGAAGGCTAGCGAGATCAACGCGGCGGCCACGGGGATGAAGCCCGCCGCGACGGTCGCGCGCCTGTGGCGGAGCGCGAACTCGAGCGATTGGCTGTAGCGCAGACGCATGCGTTTGAACCATTTGCTTTCGCGCTTCTCGGGGCCGTGCTTGAATGCAAACGTCGCGAGGACGGGCACAACAAATAGCGCCAGCACCAGCGAGCCGAACAGGGCCGAGCATACAGTGATCGCCATGGGTCGGAACATTCGTCCTTCCAGGCCTTCGAGGAAGAGTACCGGCAAATAGACGGCGATGATGATGGCTACCGCGAACACGATCGGCCGAGCCACTTCGTGCGCGGACTTGCGTACGGCTTCGTGTACGGAACCGTCGGTGCGAAGTCCCAGGCGCCGCACGGAGTTCTCCACCATCACGATGGCGCCGTCCACGATCATGCCGAAGTCGAGCGCCCCGAGGCTCATGAGATTGGCGGTGACTCCAAACGTCGCCATGCCGACGAAGCCGAAGATCATCGACAAAGGAATCACGAGCACCACAACCATCGCGGCTCGGAAATTGCCGAGGAAGAGGAGGAGGATGGCCGTGACCAGCGCGCCGGCTTCCAGGAGGTTGCGCGTGACGGTGCGAATCGATCCGTTGATCACTTCCGACTGGTCGTAGAAAGGGACCAGGCGAACGCCGGACGGCAGGCGGAGCTCGGATAGGCGCTGCTTGATTCGATCGATGACCGTGCGTCCGTTCTCGCCCTTCAGCATGATGGCCATGCCGGACACGGTTTCGCCCTTGCCGTCGCGCAAGGCTGCGCCCTGGCGGGGCAGCGCTCCCTCGACAACACGCGCAACGTCCCGCAGCAGAACAGGCGTCCCTCCATACTCGCGAAGAACGACGCTTTCCAGCTCTGCCGCCGATTGCGTGCGGCCTAAGCCAAGCACGGTGTATTGTTCACCGGCATGCTCGACGAAGCCGCCGCCGAAGTTCAGGTTGTTCTCGCGCACGCGCTCGTAGATGTCGCGGAGGGTCAGGCGATAGCGCTGCAGCATCTCCGGTTCGACCTCGATGGTGTACTGCTTGCCCAGGCCGCCCCACGTATTTACTTCGTTCACACCGGGCACGGTGCGGAGCTGGTACTTCATCGTCCAGTCGTGGAGTGTCTTCCGGTCCATCAGCGACAAACCGTCGCCGTCGAGCGTGTATTGATAGACCTCACCGAAGGCCGTTGCCATAGGTCCGAGCGTTGGCTCGATCGTTTCCGGCAATCGCGAGCGGGCCTCTGACAGGCGCTCATATACGATCTGCCGTGCGAAGTATGGGTTCACCGCGTCGTCGAAAACCAGCGTCACCATGGACAGGCCCAGCTTGGAGATAGACCGTATGCCTTCGGTCCGAGGCAAGCCCATCAACGAGGATTCGAGCGGGAACGTCACCAGTTGCTCCACTTCGGTGGGTGGCATTCCGGGACATTCGGTGATCACTACGACTTGATTGTTCGTCAGGTCGGGAAAGGCGTCGATTGCGATGTGCGAGGCGACGTATAGCCCGATCGCGACGAACGCCGCGAGGTGCGAGAGCACCATCCAGCGGTGGGCCAGGCAGAAGTCGATCAGGCGGGTCAGCATCGCTACTCTTCGGCGAGCGACCCCTTCAATAGCTGACTCTTCAGGATGAAGCTGCCTTTCGTGACCACCTGGTCGCCGGACTGGAGCCCACCGGTCACTTCTACGTCGCCATCTCGCGGCCGGCCAAGTTGTAGGGGCCGCACTGCGAACGAATCCGGGGTAATGCGTACGAACACTGCCGGCTGTCCATTTACATCCTGTACGGCGGCGGCTCGGACGAATAATGCCGATCGCGATGCGCCGCGCTGGACGTCGACGGACGCGAACATGCCAGGCTTCAAGAGGCCGCCGGGATTCGGCACCCGTACTCGGACTTGCAGGGTCCTCGTGGCGGGATCAAGTTGTTCGCCCATGCGCAGGATGCTCCCGCCGAAGCCGCGATCCGCGTAGGCCCGCACGGTGACTCGCACGTTTTGGCCAACGCGCAAGGCGGGCAGGTCCGATTCATTGACGGCGGCAATCAACCAGAGACTCGCGGCGTCGCTTATGCGGAAGAGTTCCTGGCCGGCTGAAACCACGGTGCCCGAAGTGGCCTTACGTTCGATCACGATTCCGGATGCGGGCGCACGAACGGGAACTTCGTGCTCTTCGCTATCCGGCTTCACGTCCAGATACTCGGTCAGGTGGGTTCGCGCTTTCGTGACGGCGATCTTCGCGTTGCGTGTGGCGGCTTCGGCGTTGCGAACTTCCTGTTCGGCATTCTCCAATTGTTCGCGGGAAATGGCCGTGAGCTTAAAGAGCCGCTGGGCGCGGTCGCGCTGGCGTACGGCCAAAGCCTCGGCGGACTCGGCTCGTTGTACTTCCTGTTCGGCGGATTGCAGGTCTGCGCGGGAATCGTGCACCTCGTGACTGTGCACAGTCGCGAGGATCTGCCCCTCCTTCACGGAATCGCCGAGTTTGATGCGCACCGACGCAATGCGACCATCGGTAAGCGCTCCGGTGCTCCATGTGCGTTCTTCGTTGAATACAAGCTGGCCGGGCGCGCTGATGGCCAGCTCGACTGGTTTCGTTTCCGCGGCCTCGACCACGACGCCGGCGGCCTTCTGGGCCGCCGCATCCAGGGTGATGACATCGGCTGGTTTTGCAGTCTCGGATTTTGCAGTTTCTGCGGCGGGTGGCGGCGTGGATGTGCGACTGCACCCGGCTATGGCCAGGGCGAGTAGCGCCAGCATCGTCCTCACAGCGGACCCCCGGTCACGATCTGCAGGTTGGTGAGCGCCTGCTGATAATCCGCCAGTGCGCGATAGTACGTGGTGACCGCTTCCAGCCTGGAACGCTCGGCATCAATGAGGCGCAACAGATCCGTGCCTCCTTCGCGATACGCAGCCTGCGCGATTCGCGCGATCTCCTGAGCCCTGTCTCGCATCGGCACAAGCACGTCAGTGAGAAGGCGGCGCTTGGAGTCGGTGTCCGACCATGCGAGGGCGATGTCCGCCGCGATCCGCGACTCCATCGATCGTAATTCCTGTTCCGCGAGTCGAATCTCCGCCACCGCGCCGGCAATGCGGCCCTGATTTCGGTTGCGCAACGGTAAATTGATCTGAAGTCCGGCGATCAGCGTATCGTAGCCGGACGTTCGTTTGTATCCGAACAATGCTTCTGGATCCTGTTTAGAGTTGGCCTCCTCCAGGCGCAGCCGCGATCGGGCTTCTTCGATCGCCTGACGCGCGGCTGCCATGTCCACGCGCGCTTGAAACGCCGCACGCGCTTCCGGCTCCTGGGCATCGGGAGGCGTGGGAGGAATATCGGTGAGTGTGAGCGGGACGAACTCGCGGCGGCCCATGGCGCGCTGCAGCTCAATGCCCGCGCGACGCGCGTCTTGTTCGGCGTTTCGCACCGCGATGGTCAATCGATCGCGCTCCAGCAGGATGCGGAGCAGATCGACCTCAGCCATGGCGCCCTCACGCACGCGATCGCGATGATATTGAACCAGCGTGTCGAACGCGGCGGCATCCTGTGCGATGAGTCGTGCCACCATCTGCGCGGCGGCCGCGGCCCAATAGGCGGAACTCACCTGTGCCGCGATTCTGCGTCGGGTGACATCGCGATCCGCTTCGGCTCGACGAATCAAGGCATCGGCAGACTCGGTCCGGCGCTCGCGTTTGTCGCCTCGCTCAAGCACTTGAGATAAATACAGGAAGTTATCCGTATCGTTCGGAAAGGAAAAAGCGGGCGATCCCCAGAAACGAGTGTTCTCCGTTTGCAGGAATAATCGGGGATTGGGAAGCAGCGTCGCCTGCACTCGCGCGGCCCGGGCAACTGCCACGCGCGCCTCGGCGGAAGCCACATCGGGGTGTTTCCCAGTGGCCTCCTCCACCGCCTGATTAAGGCTAAGTGTGGCCTGAGCACAGGCGAGCGCTGCGGTCAGACACAGGATGCATATTGCTTTCACAACGGTGAGGACCAGCGCAGACTGAACGCCTTCATCATAACTCCCTTGCTATCCTATAGCCGACATGAACGAGCGTAAACATCAGCCGTTTGTTCCAAATCACGTTCAGATGAAGGAGTTCACGATGCGGGCCGTCCTGCTCGGACTCTTCCTGAGCGTTCTTCTCGGGGCCGCGAACGCGTACCTCGGACTTCGGGCGGGCGTTACCATCGCCGCCACGTACCCTGCGGCCGTGATCAGCATGGCCGTGCTTCGGCTGTTGGGCAGGGGCACGATTCTTGAAGAGAATCTGGCCCGGACCGCCGGATCGATCGGGGAATCGGTTGCGGCCGGGGCGATCTTTACGCTGCCCGCGTTCATGATCTCTCGCGCATGGCCATCGTTCGATACGCCGGACGCATATTGGAAGTCGACCGTGCTGATGGTGGTCGGCGGAGTTCTGGGTGTGCTGTTTGTATCGTTGATGCGCCGCGTGATGGTGGAAGATCCGGAATTGCCGTTCCCCGAATCTGTGGCGGCGGCCGAAATTCACAAAGCCGGACAAGGCGGATCCACCGCGGCCAAGTATCTGTTCTGGAGCATGGGTTTCGGTGGCGTCGTTCAGATCCTCGGGGACTTCAGCGCGTTTGCTCGCGACAAGAACTACTTCCTGCCGATCGGCGCCTTGGGATTGAGCAACGTGCGCGTGGGTCCTCCGGGAAGCACGAACCTTCTGCCCGCGGGCGGCGCTACCACGCTCGCGGCCCCCACCGTGAGCCCGGCGTATATAGGCGTCGGCTACATCATCGGACCCAGACTGGCGTCGCTCAACTTTGCGGGCGGCGTATTCGCTTGGGGATTGATGGTCCCGCTGCTGGTCTATTTCCTGGGCCCACAACTGCAGAACTTCATTCCCGCGGGAACGGCGCCGGCAGCAGCGTGGACTGCCAATGCGCGCGCTGTGTGGCAGTTCATCGTGCGGCCTGTGGCGGTTGGAGGCATGCTGGTGGGCGCGGCTTACACGTTGTTTCGCATGCGAAAGAGCTTGTCGGCAGGACTCGGCCGCGCAATATCGGAGCTGAAGCAGGGGCAGCCCACGGCCGCCGCGGGCCGCACCGAGCAATACATGGCGTCCAAGACGGTGTTCATCTGGATCGGTGTAACAACGGTGTTGATGGGCTTCCTCTATGTGTACTTCTCGGGGCAGGTAGTCGGCGGCATTGTAGCAACTCTTGTGATGTTGGTGGCAGGCTTCTTCTTCGCCACTGTATCCGGGAGTCTGGTCGGTTTCATTGGTTCGTCGAACAACCCCATCTCCGGCCTGACGCTCTCCACGGTGATCATCGCGGCGTTGCTGATGGTCGCATTGGGCGTGTCGGGCACCTCGGGTGTGGTGGCGATTCTCGGCGTCGCGGCCGTGGTTTGCGTTTCTTCCGCAGTGGCCGGTGAGCTCCTTCAGGACTTCAAAGTCGGCTACATTCTCGGCGGCACTCCACGCACGATTCAGATTGTCGAGCTCGTGGCCGTCATCATATCCAGCTTGCTGATGTACTTCCCGCTGCTGGTGCTGCATGTCGGCAATGTGAAAGCGGGCGGCATCGGTTTCGGCGATGCGCAACTTCCCGCCCCGCAAGCCGGACTGATGGCCTCGATCTCACAAGGAATCGTGGGCGGCGACATGCCGTGGCCCCTGGTTGTTACCGGGATGGCGCTCGGCGTTGTGATGATCATGCTTCAGGTCAAGAGCCCGATGCTATTTGCCGTCGGCATGTACCTGCCGTTCCCCACAACGTTTGCGATCTTCGTGGGCGGCATCGCCAAATGGGTCATGGATACCCTGCGCGATCGAGGCAATTTCAACGAAGCGCAACGAGCGCGCATGGAGAATATCGGCGTGCTATGCGCGTCAGGTATGATTGCCGGCGAAGCGCTGATCGGACTTGTGATTGCCACGCTGCGCTTCTTCGACAAGGAAGTGCCTGCCCTCTTCGTCGAACCTTCGTTCGCGATCGGTCTCGTTGTGATGGGATTGATTCTATTTATCCTGATCCGAACTCCGCTCGCAAATCCGGGCGATCCAAACGAGCCCGCGCCGCCGACAGCGATGATGTAGCGTCAGCGCGTGTAGTTTGCCGTGTAATAGTCCTGGTATTCGCCGGTCTTCACGCGATTGACCCATTCGCGGTTCTGGCGATACCAGTCGACTGTGGATTGCATTCCTTCTTCAAACGGCATACGCGGCGACCAGCCGGTTTCGTGTTGCAGTTTCTCGCTGGTCAACGCATACCTGCGATCGTGGCCCGGGCGATCTGTGACGGTAGTTATGAGGCTGTCAGGCTTGCCGGTGGCTTGGAGGATGATCTTTACCACTTCGCGGTTCGGTAGCGCACGGCTTCCGCCAATGTTGTAGATCTCGCCTTCGCGACCGCTTGACAGCACGGCGAGAATGGCGCGGCAATGATCGTCCACATATAGCCAATCGCGCACCTGCATGCCGTCGCCGTAGATCGGCAGCGACTTGTCTTCGAGCGCGTTGGAGATCATCAGCGGGATGAGCTTTTCGGGAAACTGATAAGGTCCGTAGTTGTTCGAGGCGCGGGTGACAAGCACCGGCAATTTGAACGTGGTGAAGTAGGACAGGGCGAGCAGATCCGACCCCGCCTTCGACGCGGAATAGGGGCTGCTCGGCTTCAGCGGAAATGTCTCGTCGGCTTCGAGCGGCTCTTCCAGGCTTCCGTACACCTCATCGGTAGATACATGCACGTACCGCGGCACCTTGTGCTTTCGCACGGCCTCCAGCA
The DNA here is from genome assembly GCA_035634155.1 of Bryobacteraceae bacterium. Taxonomy (GTDB): domain Bacteria; phylum Acidobacteriota; class Terriglobia; order Bryobacterales; family Bryobacteraceae; genus DASQDN01. The sequence goes on from DASQDN010000604.1 coordinate 7,321, forward strand.
AGGTGAAAGTGCCCCGCAGATTTGTTTCGAAGGATGCCGACGGCGCAAGAATACTGCGATCTACGTGCGACTCGGCCGCGAAGTGCACAATCGCGTCCGGGCGTTCTTCCTCGATCAACGTCTCAACCAGTTCCGCGTCGTTGATGTCGCCGCGAACGAAACGGTAGTTGTCGCTCCCGGCAACAGGCTCCAGGTTGTCCAGGTTGCCCGCATAGGTCAACTTATCGAGGTTGATAATTCGGTGTCCCGCGGGAACCAGCATGCGCACGAACGCCGACCCTATAAAGCCGGCTCCGCCGGTGACTATCAGTTTCATGGTTACCACCAATGATACAATGCGCCCGACATGAAGCTGCACCGTTGGAGGGACATCGCCGTCGAACAAATGAACCCGCTGGTAACCCGACAAGTGGTGCATTCGGACTCGATGACAATCGCGCGGTTGAACTTGAGGCAAGGCGCGATCGTGCCGCGCCATCATCATGTCAATGAGCAGGTAGCTAACGTCGAACGAGGTCGCCTGCGCTTCGTGTTCGATGACCGCGAAGCCATTGTGGAAGGCGGGGAATCGATGCAGATTGCTTCCAACGTGCCGCACATGGTGGAAGCATTGGAAGACAGTGTCGTGGTGGATCTTTTCAGTCCGGTACGCGAGGACTGGCTGCGCGGCGACGACGCTTACTTGCGCCGGTAATCCCAAAGCGCGATCTCGCGCGGTCCCACCGAAAGGATTCCACCGTTCACCGCGATCAGCCGCAGCGTCTCAAAACCGGAGGCAAGCTGCACGGCCACCCCGTCTCGCAATTCAAACAGGCGGGAGGCCGCGCCATTCTTTTCCGCAAACACGATGCGGCCGTTGATATTCGCCGATGCATGCACGCGCTTGAATTCTCCGGCCACACGCAATTCCTTCCAAAGCTCGCGTATGTCGGAGGGTCTTTCAAATATTGCCACCCGCGCCGGGACCCCGTGAGCTTGCGCCGCGAACACGCGATCGCCGACCAATGCGTGCGTATGCAGCGCCGAATCGCGGGCCTCGAACCAGGTATTGATCGCGAAGATATGCCAGGGCAAATCGAACCGCTCGGGGCTTTGGATCCAATAATTGCCGCATAGGATGTCGACGCGGCCGTCGCCGTCCACGTCCCGCAAGGCAAGTCCCCCCTGATTCGAGGGCGTATAAATTGAATAGATCTCGTGAACCTTCCACGACACGCCCGATTCTACCGGTGGTTCGTAGAAGCGCACCTGCATATGGCGGTGAATCGTGAGCACTCCTTTTCGGCCGAAGAGCGCGGCCTGCAGGCAGTCATGTGTATCGGTTTGCGCTTCCACCACCACGGGCTTCCACAATGGGGGCTTGCGCCAGGTGAGCGGCCCTAGTCCCACGCCTTCTTTTCCGACGAACTCGTCCCGACCGTCTCCATCGATGTCGACAAGGCAGCCGCCTTCGCCGAAGAAGCCGCGCGCAAGCACGTGAGCCGGTCCGACACCATCGCGTCGAACACCCAGCGAGGTCGCGCCCCAGGTGAAGAGTCGCTGATCGTGAGCGAGCGCCGCGCCTCGAATCTCATCCTTCAAAGCAATGCGTTTGCGAAGGACAAGCTCCTGGCTGACGCAGACGCTCGGCAGCAGTGCTAGCAGGCACGCGGCGAGACGCATCGGTGCTATTCTAAGCCCAACGACGCATGCACGAGCTTCGCGAATTGCTGCAGGGCGGCCCGGGAGATCCTGGTCTGGACGTAGCGGCCCTTCAAATTGCGACCGTCGAATATCCCGAGATTTTTCCGTCTTCCTTCGTCGAACTCCTCGACTCGTACGGCCGCGAACTGAAGGAACGTGTGAACCCGACGGCCGATGGGGAAGAGTTCATCCAAACGATGAACGAGTACCTCTTTGAGGAGCTTGGTTTTCAAGGCAATCAGGACGACTACTATCATCCCGCGAACAGTTGTCTGAACGAGGTCCTGACCAAGCGAACCGGCATTCCGATTTCCCTTTCTGTCGTGTATATGGAGATTGCGCGCCGCGTCGGTCGTAAGGTGCACGGTATCGGCCTGCCCGGCCACTTCATCGTTCAGTATGAGGATGCCGATATCACGGCGTTCATCGATCCCTTTCATGCGGGTCGGCTGATGTTTGAAACCGAATGCTACGAGTTGGCTCACGAGATCACGGGACTGGATATCTCGAGTGATTCAACCGTCCTTAAGCCGGTTTCCAAGCGCCAGATCCTGATTCGCATGCTAAACAATCTTCGCTCGGTGTACTTCCAGCGCCAGCAGCCGCTGAAGGCCATCGAGGTGCTCAACTTATTGATCGAAGCGGACCCGGGTTCGCCCGATGAATACAAGCAGCGGGGAGTCTGCCTGGCTCAGGTCAATCGGTTCGCGCAAGCCCGTGCCGACCTGGAGGCGTATTTGAAATTGTCCCCCGATGCGGCGGATCGAGAGCCTGTTAGCCAGCAGATCGAGCGTATCAACCGGTATCTGGCTGCGCTTTAACCATTTTTAATTGCCAAATCGAGTGCAATCTGCGGTTTGCAGGTAACTCCAAGCCTGCTCCAAGCATCGGAACACGTGTCGGTGGTGCAACTTTAAGGGACCGGGCGCTCGGTGGTGATAATAAGTGCCGCCCGTCGCGAGTTGCTAGACTATCAGGAACAACGCTAGGAGCGAATCAGTAGAAAATGAAAAAGACCTTAACCATACTTGGCGCCACGCTGGCCACGGCGGCGATGTTGACGGCTGCGCCGCAGGACGCTAAGGCCGGCGATGTTGCGAAGGGCAAGGAAACCTTTGAGCAGTGCGGCGCCTGCCACAACACCGATACCGACGAAAAGAAGATGGGTCCGTCGTTGAAGGGGCTGTACAAGAAGGCGAAGCTGACCAATGGCAAGAAGCCTACGGACGCGACGGTGAAAGAAGTGATCAACAAGGGTGGCAACGGGATGCCGCCGTATGAAGAACTGCTCAGCGATGACGAAAAGAACAACCTCATCGCGTATCTGAAGACCCTCTAACTTTTTCCTGCAAGTTGACGGCGCCGGCGGAGGCAATGCTAGAGTGGATAGTGTTGTCCCGCCGGTAGTT
>DASQDN010000605.1:0-12274 GCA_035634155.1 Bryobacteraceae bacterium
ATCTCACCTTTGTAAAGGCGAACTTTTCAGCCCAATACAAGGTAGATGTGGTCTTCTTCGAGCGACCCGCCTCGGCGCCGCGTGAAGCCTGCGACGTAGCCGCGTCGTTCCCCGGTCCGAAACCCACCGGCATGGGGCCCGGTGTGGTTTTCATCAACGGGCAGTGCATGGATGGCACCGGCAGTGTTTGGACGCCCGCGGGCGAGATGACGCTCCAGGCGGTTCCTTTCGAAGGCTATGTCTTCCGCGGCTGGACCTTTGACAATACGCCGACCGCGCAGGCGCAGATCAGCTCGATTCAAGTGAAAGGGCCGATGATGGTGCATCCTCGCTTTGAGCCGGGTAAGCGCGCGCGCTTCTACACGCTGCCGCGCGGTCTGAAGCTGGAGATAGATAACACCGTAGTCAACACCGTAGATCCCGAGCGCAACACCTACACGTATCCGATTCCGGGCTACTTCGATTGGGTGGCGGGTTCGCGGCACGTGGTCAGCGGGGTATCGCCGCAGGTGGATGTCGACAACCGGACATGGGTGTTCAAGGAATGGAACAACGGCGGTAAACAGAATCTGCCCGTCACGGTCGATGATCAGACGAATGTGCCGTTTGAAATGACGGCGACGTTTGTTCGCGGGGTGTCCGTGAGTCTGTTGACCGAACCTGCCGGGCTGAAGCTGAATATCCAGGGCAGTGACAACAGCGCGCCCGCAAAGAACTTCGTGTGGGGCGTCGGGATGACTTACGAAGTAAGCGCTCCGGCCGAGCAGGTGGATGCCAAGGGTCGGAAGTATCTCTTCAAAGGCTGGTCGAATGGCGGCGCCACGGCGCAGAAGATCACACCGGACGAATCGCAGATTGCGTCGGGAATCCGAATGACCGCTCAGTTTCAAGCAGTGCCGCAGGCGGTCATTTCAAGCTCTGTTCCAGGTATGAAGATCGCGATCGACGGCGCTGAATGCACGGCGCCTTGCCGGTTGGACAGACCTGCCGGCACTGTGTTGAATCTGTCGGTCCCGCAAGTGGTTCAGGTGAGCGAAGTATCCCGGTACGAGTTCGCGGGCTGGAGCGACGGCGGCCCCGCATCCCGCACATTCACGGTCAGCGCAGACGCGCAAGCCGTCACCGCAATGTATCGTGCCTCTCACCGGCTTCTGCTGGCGTCGGATCCCGCGGACGGGGCCGACCTGTTCGTGCAGCCGGCTTCCGGCGACGGCTTCTATCCGGTCGACACGGACGTGACGATTACCGCGCAAGCCAAGCCCGGATTCCGATTCCGGCGCTGGGACGGCGACCTGTCCGGCACATCGCGCTCGGGTGTGGTGAAAATGTCGTCCGCGCGGTTGGTGCGCGCATTGTTTGACGAGGTCCCGTTCGTCTCGCCGACGGGTGTCAAGAACGCGGCGGCCGACCTGCCCGAACCGGGAGTCGCTCCCGGGTTGATCGCAATCTATGGCGGCAGCCTGGCGAAGAGCTTCGAAATCGGGAATGCGGCTCCGCTCGCCCAGACTTTGGGTGGAACGGTTGTGCTGGTGGGAGATCGCCTCCTGCCGCTGGTTTACGTTTCTCCGGAGCAGATCAACGCGCAGTTGCCGGCCGATCTGGCGCCCGGCGAATACGAACTAGTCGTGCGCACCGATGGTATGGCCGACGTGAAATCGACGTTCACGGTGGTTCGTAACGCGCCGGGCCTGTTCTCGAATCCGGTGGATAGCGTTGCTTACGCGGTGGCATTGCACGACGACGGCTCCCCCGTGACGGTTGGCAACCCGGCCAAGCGCAACGAAACGATCTCGCTGTTGGGCACTGGCTTCGGTCCGTACGACCGGCGCGTGCTCGACGGCTTCGCCGCGCCCCCATCGCCGGTGGCCGCTGTCGTGGATCCGGTGGAAGTGATCGCCGGCGGAGTTTCGATCCGGCCCGCCTTCACCGGCGCGACCGTCGGTTTGGTGGGTTTGACGACGACCAGGTTCCGTGTCGCCGCCGCCGCGACCGGCCTTCAGGAAGTGAAGGTAGTTGTGAACGGCCGAGCGAGCAACACCGTTATCCTGCCCGTCGAGTAGTCCTCAAAACGGTAGCGCGCGGCACACCTTTGAAGGGTCATGTGCCGCGCGTGCGGGCGATTCGATAGAATATCTATTTGGCCCTCCATAAGTCCGGTGTCTTGCGAAACCTGCCGTTCGCGAACCACGTCAGGAGGGGTGTCGCAGAGTGGAAAGGAATTCGCCTTAGCATGAAGTTCTCCAGGCTTACTGGCCTGAATCTCGCCCTGTGCCTACTCTGCCTTAGTCCGGCAACCCTCACGGCTCAACAGAATCCTCCGGCTACGAACGCCCCTAAACCGGCGTCTCAGAATCCGTTTGAGGCCGTGCCGGCAGCGCAAGAACCCGCGCCCGCTAAGCCAAGTCCGGCGAAGCCCGAGGCGACTCAGCAACCCTTCGAAAGACCGCAGCAAGCAACTGAGCCTGCCAAGCCACCAACGGCGGATGCTGCCGATGTGATCGCGGATATCGAGTTCCGTGGTTCTCGCCGTGTCCCGCAGGATACACTTCGAGCGCTGATCATCAGCCGGCGCGGCGACAAGTACAACGAAGAAGCGCTCACCCGCGACTTCATGGCCTTGTGGAACACGCAGCGGTTCGACGACATTCGGCTGGAAAAAGAACAAGGCACGAACGGCTGGATCGTCCGGTTCGTTTTAACCGAGCGCCGTGTGGTCCGCTCAATCAAGTACGAAGGCGCCAAGTCGGTGACAATTTCCGAGATCCTCGACCGCTTCAAGGAGCGGAAAGTCGGTCTCTCCGTCGAAGCGCAGTACGATCCGAACAAGGTTCAGCGCGCCACCAACGTATTGAAGGAATTTCTCGCCGAGCGCGGCCGTCAGTTCGCGACCGTGGAGCCCGACATCCGCCAGATTCCGCCCTCCTCCCTCGAGATCACGTTCCGAGTGAACGAAGGTCCGAAGGTAAAGGTCGGCGACATCGAGATCAACGGCAACAAGGTGTTTAGTGACCGCGCGGTGGTCCGTGCCATGCGCAACCTGCGCCCGGTCGGCGTCCCGCACTCGATTCTTTTCGAAAATCTGTTTGCCAAGAGCTTTGACGCCAACAAGCTGGAAGAAGACAAGGATCGTATCCGCGACGCTTATCAGCAGAAAGGCTACTTCATGGCTCGCGTGGTGGAGCACGATGTGAAGCTCCGCGACGTCGGCGGCTCGGGCTTCAAGATCCCCGTGTTCAAGCCGAATAAGCCGGGCAAACGTGCCGATCTCGCATTGACCGTGGAAGAAGGCCGGCAGTTCAAGTTGAACAAGATCAACTTCGTCGGTGTGACGCAGTTCCGAGTGCCCGAAGTGCTGATGCGGCCGCTGTTCCAAATGGACGCGGGCGACATCTTCTCCACGGCCAAGCTCCGCAAGGGCATGGAAAATCTGCGGAAGCTGTACGGCGAACTCGGCTTCATCGACTTTGTGCCGGAGCCGGTGCCCGAGCCGATTCCAGGGACCGACAAAATCGACCTGACGTTCAATGTGGACGAAGGCAAGCGCTTCTTCGTACGCCGCATCGATTTCACCGGGAACACGACCACGCGCGACAAGGTGATCCGCCGCGAACTCCTGCTGGATGAAGGCATGGTCTTCAACACCCGCATGTGGGAGATCAGCATCCTGCGCCTGAACCAGCTCGGATACTTCGAGCAGTTGAAGGAGAACGAAGCGGCCACCATCACCCGCGATACTAAGACCAACACCGTCGATATCAACCTGAAGGTGAAGGAGCGAGGCAAGAACTCGATCCAATTGAACGGCGGCGTGTCGGGTATCGCCGGAAGCTTCATCGGCTTCTCGTACTCGACCAACAACTTCCTCGGCTTGGGCGAGACGCTTAGCATCGACTCGCAGATCGGCGATCGTATCCGCAACGTGACGTTCGGATTTACGGAGCCGTACTTCCTCGATCGGCCGATGCAGGCGGGCTTCACGATTTACACCACGCGGTTCAACTTCGACCAGGGACGCGAAGTATCCCTGCTTTCCGGACGCAACCTGCTGCCGCTGTTCGAGCAACTCGGGTCGCAGAACCTGTTGAACTACGTGTCCAACGGCTACGGTTTCACGACGTTCCTCAGCTATCCGATGAAGAAGCTCAGCTTCGCTCGATTGGGCTTGAGCTACGGGTATGACACGTCGAACATCACCACCTTAAGTGAAGCGTCGAAGACGTACTTCGAGTACCTGAACTTCCAGGAAGGTCCCAGTTCCTTGCAGGGCATCCGGACCAGCAAAGTGGTTCCGTCCTTCAACTACAACACGGTGGATCATCCGATCACGCCAACGCGCGGCAAATCGATCTTCATCTCGACGACATTCGCGGGAAGCGCCCTGGGCGGCAACGTGAACATGATCGAGCCGACCATCGACTTCAAGTATTTCCGCTCGGGCTTCCGGCGTGGACACGTGATCGGTATGCATGGCCTGGGCCGGTTCGTCAGCGGCTTCGGCGGTCGTGTGGCGCCTCCGTTCAACCGCTTCTACATGGGCGGTGAGAACGACATTCGCGGGTTCGATATTTGGGGCATCAGCCCAATGGCATACGTGCCAAGCTCGAGCGAAGTGGACGTGCTGAACAATGACGGCACAATTCGCGTGCAGCGATTCGTGGACGCCAATGGCCAGGAAGTGCTCGCCTCACAGAAGCAGCGCATTCCCACCTACCAGTTGATCTTCCCGGGTGGCGACACCCAGGTGGTCACCAACTTCGAATACCGTATTCCGATTTTCGGACCCGTGATTCTGGCGGCGTTCTTCGACGCCGGCCTGAATAAAATCTCGCGGCCCGGACAGTTGCGCTTGAATCCCTCTCGAGTGGACGTGCTGAACGCGGAGTTTCCGCAGGCCGGATTCGATGCGCGGGCACGAATCGCGCCCGATACCCAGAAGGTGCGAGCTTCCACGGGTCTGGAACTGCAGGTGATGATGCCTGTGGTGAACGCTCCATTTCGACTGTATTGGGCGTACAACCCGCTGATTGCGCAGACGGTGTTACAAGCGCCGGTAGTCGCCGATCGGTCGTTGTTCCCGAACCAGGCGACGTTCCTCAACGCGGTGACCCGGATCGGGCTTCCTCAACCGTTCTTTGAAAAGCGGAGCCTGTTCCGCTTCTCCATCGGGAGAACTTTCTAGAGACATCAGCGCCACGGCGGCCCGGAGTCGCCGTGGTATCATCTACAATCCAGGAGTTGGACTTTGACTGTGAAGAATCGCGTTTTTGTGTTTAGTTCCATCCTGCTTGGCGCCTCGTTGGCCGCCAGCGCGCAGACCTCGACCCCGACCAAGATCGGTATTATCAACATTCAGCAGGCGATCGTCAGCACCAACGACGGCCAGAAGGCGATCAAAGAGCTGGAAGCGAAGTCTGCTCCCAAGAAGAAGGAACTTGAGAAGGTGCAGGCGGAGATCTCCGGCCTTCGCGATCAACTCAGCAAGTTGGGCAGCGTCGGCAGCGAAGAACAAAAGCGCAAGCTGATGAGCGACATCGACCAGAAGACGAAGACGTTCAATCGCGACGTGGAAGATGCGCAGGCCGAACTGGACCAGGATCAGAACCGCGTGTTGAACGAGCTGGGCGGACGCCTGCTCGCGGTACTCGATAAGTACGCCAAGGACAACGGCTACGCGGTCATTCTCGATGTAAGCTCCCAGCAGTCGCCGGTGTTGTTCGCCGCAAACAGCGTGGAAGTCACGCGCGACGTGGTGGAAATGTACAACAAGAATGCTCCGGCTGCCGGTGCTGCTCCAGCAGGTGGAGCGGCGGCTCCTGGCGCAGGCGCTCCCGCGTCATCGAAGCCCGCGGGCACTCCGGCTCCGTCGGCAGTGAAGCCGGCCCCGCCAAAGACGGCGCCGGCCAAGTAACAAGCGTCGCATCACTGAATAACATCAACGCGAATCAACACAAACGCGCTCCTCACTTGTGGGGGAGCGCGTTTTGCATTTACGCCACCGCAAGATTCAAGCGACCGCAGCACGGCGTCGTGCTAGGTTAGTGTTTCGGATGTCTTTTCAGATCTTCCTGCATGGCAAGATCCTAGGAACCGAAGAGTTCCTACGCTCCTCCGCCAACGATCTTGATGGACGCGCCTTTTGGCTTTCGCTGCTCAGCGAAGTGATCCCGCGCGCCCTGCTGGCGGAGGTTGGGCTCTCCCCGGTACTGCTCGGCGCGAGCGGCGGCGACCAGTTCCTGCTCGTCATTCCCGCCGAGAATCGCTCGGACGCCGAAGACTTCTGTTCGCGAGTGGCAGGCGATCTTGCGTCGCGTACGGCGTCGGCAGTGCGGTTCATCTGGGGGATCACCGAAAATCTCGGCACCTGGAGCGATATTCGGCGCCGCCTCGACGATGACCTGCAGCGGCGAAGCGGTACGCCGGCTGCGGTGCTGGGCGCGCAAGCCTTCGAACCCGGATCAGCGCCTCGCCTTGAAGACATGTCGAAGTTCGCGGCTGAATTGCGGGCCGGAGAAACCGTCGGCTGGTCTCCCGAAGAACCGTCGAGGATTCTTATCGGATCGGGCAAGCACACATGGCCTTTAACCGGAATCGCCTTCGCGCGGCACACCGCGATGAACGATCAGGATACGGGGCCGGCAGGGCTACGGACGCTCGGATCGCGGGCCCGCGGACGCCGCACGTGGGGCGTATTACGCGGCAGTGTCGACGCGTTGAGCGCTCGCTTGCGCAAGACGCTCACCATCGAAGAGCATCTCGCGATGTCGGAAATGTTCAAGCGCTTTTTCGCCGGCGAAATGGGTGTGCTATGCGCAATGCCCGATTATTGGCGCAAGGTGACGATTCTTCAGTCGGCTGCAGGCGGCTTTGCGGTGTACGGCGCATGGGATGCATTGATTGGCTTCGCTCGGGAACTGCAGCGTGTCTTTCAGGTGTTCGTGGAGACGAATCTTCGCGATCACGCCGGGGCTGAAGGCAAGACGATTTCCATGGCACTGGCGCTGGCTCGATCGAACGATCAACCGCTAGCTGAGGTGTATGCGGACGCGGGCGATTGGCTGAACACAGCCAAGACCACCGGTCGCGATTCGATCTATCTTCTGCATCGCGTGCTCGAATGGAAGCAGCTCAGCGATGCGGCGGAAACACGGCAGGTGCTGACGCGATTGATTCGCGATTTCCGCTGCTCGCCGGATCTTTTAAATGAACTCGCGAGTTATTATCGCGAAAGCGACACTCGTCAAGGAATCGCGAGCCGCACATGGAACGATCGTGTGGAAAGGCCCTGGCGCTTTCACAGGCGGATTAACATGGTGCTTGGCACGTCGCGCAACAAAGATTTTCAGCGACTGCGTTCCGAGCTGATTTCCGATTTCACGGGCAAGAAAGCCGCGCACGTCCGTCTGCGTCCTCAAGGACGAGTGGCGCTGGAATGGACGCGGCTCGAGACGGGCGTTTAGTCCCGAAGAAGGGTTAAATTGATGGCTGAGAACGAGCAGCAGCAGGCGAATCAAACACCGGAAAAGCGGCCTGGCGGGGAACCACGGCCGGGCGGCGAGCGCGGCGGCGGTGGCGGTGGTGAGCGCCGAGGTGGACCCGGCGGTGGCGGCAATGGACCCAGGCGCGACGGCCAGGGCGGCGGCGGACCGCGCGGCGAGCGTGGCGGAGACCGTGGTGGCGACCGCGGTGGCGACCGCGGCGGTGACCGAGGAGATCGCGGCGATCGTGGCGGCGACCGCAATCGGGATCGGCGCTTCGACGGCCCGCCCGAGATCGACCTCGAAAAGCTGATCCAGGACAGCCTGTATCTCGACAATCAGGCGCATGCCGTCGTGGCTCGCATGCGTGACATGGATTCGGGAACCAAGAGCCAGTTGCGGCGCTTCTACAACGCTGTACGGCGCGCCTGTAGCGCGGCCGAAACCGACAAGCAGCATCAGTTCGTCATGCTGCGCGCGCGGCTGGCGTACACCATCGCGCGGCATCAACTGCGCAGCCTCGACATTCTGGAGAAGCTGCTGCTGCAGGTCACCCGCAAGAACGACGTGAAGGGCTATGAGCGGTTTAGAGACCTCTTCGAAGCCATCGTCGCGTACAACGAGTAAAGGGGAAGCATGAGCTCGCATACGGCGCAAACGGAATTGAAGTTCATCGGAAAGCTGATCCTCGAGGGCGATTTGCACTGCGAGACCGGTCTCCACATCGGGGCGGGGAAGGGCACGCTCGAAATCGGCGGCGCGGACAACCCGGTCGTAAAAGACGCGTTCGGCCGTCCTTACATCCCCGGCAGTTCGCTGCGTGGTAAGCTGCGATCGCTTTTGGAGCAATCGAGCGGACTCGCGGTACCGGCGGAACTCGTGTACCTGTCACGGCGCAAGGGACAGGAAGTTCGCATTCATCAAAGCGATCGCCCCGACGACGATCTTGGCGTGCTGTTCGGGCGGAATCCCGGACGTGTGGATCGCGTGCAAGGCGAAGCGATGGAAGCGACCGTGGCCACTCCGTCTCGGCTCACCGTCTATGACGCGGCGCTGGATACGGAAAGCATCACGCCGGCTATGCGCGACAATCTCGACGACGAACTCACGGAAGTGAAGAGCGAGAACGCGGTGGATCGCATCACCTCGCAAGCGAATCCGCGGACGTTGGAGCGTGTTCCGGCCGGAGCGAAGTTCCGCTTTCGGATGGTGGTCGACGTACTATGCGAGGAAGATAAGCCGCTGTTTGCGCGCGTGGTAGAAGGGCTGCGACTGCTCGAGGACGATGCGCTCGGCGGAGGCGGCTCGCGCGGAAGTGGCCGCGTGCGGCTTGGCAACATGCGCCTGGTGTGGCGCGGCCGCGGGTTCTATGCCGCCGGAGAAGGCGAGCAGGAACTGCTTGCGGGCGGCGAACTGTCGGCGCTCCAGGGTCTGGCGTCGGGCGACCTTGCGGCGAAGCTGGCGTAAATGGCATCGGGTTTCATTGTTCGCCTCAGGCCGCTAGGTCCGTGGCGGCTGGGGCCATCCTCGGGCGCTCGCGATCGCGTCGACCGGGTGTTGCATAGCGACACCTTGTACTCGGCGTTGACGATTGCGGCGAAGCAGATCGGCATTCTGGACGAATGGCTGGGCGTGACTGCCCAGGCGGCGGAGCCTGTCGTGCGGGTAGGCTCGGCGTTTCCTTATGTCGGCCGAACCCTCCTCGCCCCCGCGCCACGTCATGTGTGGCCGCCCGCATCGGGATCAGCGGCGCGGACCAGATGGAAGGCCGCCCGCCTCGTGCCGATTCATGTGGTTCCGCGCCTGCTGGCATACGAATCGCTCAAGGAAGATCGATGGGCTGTCGATCCGGTCAGCGAAGCAGTGCTGCCGGTGGAGAAGTTCGGCGAAGTGACGCCGCCTTTCCGCGTCACGACGCGTCGCACGGCGGCGGTCGATCGCGTCACGGGCGTCAGCGGGGAGGCTGCGTCGGTGGCTTGTCTGGAGTTCGCCGACAATGCCGGGATGTGGTGCGCCGTGTTCTGCCCCGACGAGTGGCGCGCGCGGGTGCAGTCGCTGTTCCGGTTCACTGCCGACGCAGGCGTTGGCGGGGAGCGGTCGCTTGGGTGGGGTGCTTCGGCCGAACCTTTATTTGAGGAACTCCCCGCGGCGTTGACGTCCCAGGTTGCCGATGCCGACGATCATCATGAGCTTGGATATTGGCTGCTGGGGCTGTTTGCTCCTGGGGCGTCTGACAAGGTCGACTGGAGCCGAGGATCATACTCACTGGTACGCCGGTCGGGCCGGATGCACGATCGCGGCGCTTTGAAAGCGGAAAGCGCGATGGTGGAGGAAGGTTCTGTCGTGGTGGCGGAATCGCTGCCTGCAGGGCTGGCGCGAGACATCGCGGGTGACGGAGCGCCCCATCCGGTGTACCGAGCAGGGTTCGGGGTCGCTGTGCCGGTGCCCGTGCGATTGCCCGGCTTCTATGAGCGGGAACGAGCGATGGCGGCCTTGGAACCCGTTCCGGCCGACCCGGTCGCAGAGGCTCCGGCGAATGAGTCCGAACCTTTGGAAGACTCGCTCGCATCGCCTGAACCGGAGCCGGAACCCGAGACATTCGTCGTCGAAACGAACCCAATCCCACCAGTGGAAGCCAGCGATGCGGAAGCTTTCGAGGACGGACCCGCAATCGCCAACGCTGACGAGAACAAGCCAGAGGACGCGCAATGAAGTTCTACAAACTCACCGCGTTAACGCCCACGCTTGTGGGCGACGGCCAGCGCCTTTCGCCCATCGACTACATGGTTTGGCGCGACCAGGTGAACGTCCTCGATCAGAATCGGATCTTTAAACTGCTCGCGCGCGGCCCGCGCCTGGAAGGCTACCTCACTCAGCTTCAGCGCGCAGAAAAGCTCGACTTTGCGTCGTGGGGCGGATTCGCCCAGAGCTATGCCGAGCGCCGTATCCCGTTCGAGCACCCGAGTCTTACGCCGGCCTGGGAGCAGGCTCGGCCGGAGCATTTGTTCATCCCGACGTTCTGCGCCGGTGTGAAAGGCCCGTACTTGCCGGCGTCCGCCCTGAAAGGCGCCCTGCGAACCGGCTTCGCGTTTTCCCGCTGGAACGCCGGCACGGTGCGTGAGGTCGCGGCGCGCATGGAAGGCGACCGGCCGACGCGCCGAGTCGGCGAAGCCACGGAAGTGATGACGTTCGGCGGCGCCTCAGCCGATCCGATGCGTTTGCTGATGGCCGGCGATTCGGACCCCGCGCCGACCAATGCATTCAAGGTTTATCTGGTGCGAGTTGCCGCGCTGCAGGATCGCGGTGGGAAGCCCGAACTGGGCTGGAAGCCGATCCCCACGTTTGCCGAAATGGCGCTGCCGGGGACGACGTTCCGCGGCCATTGGCGCGTGCGCGAGCATCTGCGCAAGCGCGACCAGTCGGCGCCCGATCGTGTCTTCAGGGCCGCTAACGATCATGCAGCGGAACTGCTCGCTGCGCAGCGCCGGTATGCGGAAGCGGCGGGTTTACCACGGCTACGGGGAACCCTCGATACGCTGACCAATCGGTTAGAGGAGATCCGGCAAAAGCCCGGTTTTTGTCTGCTGAATCTGGGCTGGGCGGGCGGGTTTTTGGGGAAAGCAGCATTTCTCGATACCGACAACGAGGATTACCGGCGTATCCTCCGCCGGCTGCCTTTGTACGAGCGAGCCATCCGCACCGGCATCCCGTTCCCCAAAACGCGGCGCGTTGTGTGGGAAGGCGGCCAGCCATCCACGCTACCCGGCTGGGCATTGCTCGAGGTTGTGTAGCCGGGTACAAAGCACACTGTTTACCGTTCAGTTTTACTGTAATCTCAACAGGCAGTCATGCCTCTTACAGATGTCCGAAGCGGTACACAGTACGGGCACCGCGGAACGTAAGGTCAACCATCAGGGCAGATGGGTTCTGCGGTGCTCGTCCTTCCGAGGTTAGTCTTAAGCGAACGGCCGGAGTGACTCCCTCTCTCCGGCCTTTTCGTTCATAGTGAGTGATTCTGGTGCAGGAGGGGGGACTTGAACCCCCACGCCCTTTCGGGCGCCAGATCCTAAGTCTGGTGCGTCTGCCAATTCCGCCACTCCTGCTTGAGCGTGGGCACGGCGAGGGACTCCTCGATTATAGCGTCCAGTGTCAGCAATCTAGGAGTGGATTTGCCGCATGCGCACGGCTCGCGTGTGATGGTCCCGCGAAGGTCGCCGCAACCGTCGCTTAGATGAAGCCCCTCGTGGGCTTCACATTCTTCGGCCACCAGGTTACCCGCAGCGCTGAGCAGGTATTCGAATACAGGAACGCCGAAGCGCTCCCATAGTCGATCCCGATCCTCCTCCCCGATCAGTCCGCGTGAGGCTTGGGACAAAACCACAATGGGGTACTCCGGCCTCCACCGAAGCGCATCGATTGCATATAACACTGCAAGAGGCGCAGCGACTGTCTGGGCGCCGGAGGCGGCGATCGCGCCGGGGTTCTCGATTCTGATGACTGGCGGGGCGGAGGCGAATTCCGAAGAACACAGCGCGATCACAGGACATGGGCAGATGGGATACGGCAACGACTGCCCTGATTTATGTGCATCATCCCCAGTGCGAAACCGCCGAGCCAAAAAGACCATTGCGTTCCCATTGTTAGTGGGCGCTTGCGGCCCTTATTCTCCCGAGCGGGTCAGGATGCGACGGAGGTTTGCTCCGAAGATCAGCTCAGCATCGGCCGCGTCCAAGCCGAGATCGAAAAGTAGACTTGCCTGCGCATCGAACCCGTTTTTCACCCAACCGCGTGGAAAGAAC
>DASQDN010000606.1:0-10411 GCA_035634155.1 Bryobacteraceae bacterium
TACGGCCGGGGAAATTCAAGGACCGGCGGTGTCGCAGGAATCCATCGTGATGACGGCGGTCGCTTTCGAGCATACCCGCGTTGAGACGTCGCGCGTCGCTTTATCCGGGCCTGCGGATAGCTATGAAGCTGCCGAGGAGGCCATTCGACGGCTGCCGCACGATGGCCTGACGCATGTTTTTCTCTTGTCCGATGGACTGCGTGCGAACGCCAGCCGCGTGGTGCAAGGAGCGCAATCCGCACTTCCGCCCGGCGTGGGCCTGACGGGCGGATGCGCAGCGGACGGAGACCGAATGAAGGAAACGCAAGTATGGTCCAACAGCGACCCCGGCTCCTGCGTTGCCGCCTTCGGCCTATATGGGGATCGCTTGTTGGTGAACGCCGCAACTACAGGTCCGTGGGGACCGTTCGGCCCGGACCGGCTGATCACGCGGTCGAAGGACAACATGCTGTACGAACTAGATGGACTCCCCGCGCTCGATGTTTATAAGGCATATCTCGGCGAGCATGCCGCTCAACTACCCGCGAGTGCGCTGCTGTTTCCGCTTCTGCTCCACGAACCTGGGTCGCAACGCTGCGTGTTGCGGGCCATACTGGGAATCAACGATGCGGACCAAAGCATCCTGTTCGCCGGCGATGTGCCCGAAGGCTACTACGCACGACTGATGCGAGGGACCATCGAGCGGTTGCTAGATGGAGTCTTCGAAACTGCCTCTTCGATTCGTGACAACCTTCACTATCCTTCGCCGGATCTCTCGATTCTGGTAAGTTGCAATGGCCGCCGTCATGTATTGAAGCAACGCATCGAGGAGGAGATCGAGGTATTACAGGATGTGCTGGGCCTCAGCGCTGCTGTAACCGGCTTCTACTCCTATGGTGAGATCGGACCGGTTAGCCCCGGTGAACCATCCGAACTTCATAACGAGACTATGTCCATCACGACTCTTGCGGAGAAGTAAATGGACCCGCTGCATCCCCTCCTGCGCAAGCAGTTGAAGCGATACCTCGGCCAGCAAACTGTGCCGGAGGGATGGCAGCGAATGCTCAACGCCGTCAGCGACAGTTACGCTGAGTTCGATGCTGATCGGCGACTTCTGGAGCGTGCGATCGAGCTTAGCGGCAAGGAAGTGGGCGAGGCGAATGCTCAACTGCGAGGCATTCTCCACGCGTTGCCGGATTCGCTGATGCGCATTACTTCGGACGACCGGCTGGTTCCGCTCACGAAGGCGGGCGCGCAGTCGCTGCCACTTCCTCCGGATGCGGATCCCACCTCCGGCGACGCTCGCAAGGGACGCTTGTGGGATGCCATCAAGCAGGTAAGAGCCAGACGAGAAGTAGTGGCGTACGAGTACTCGCTCGGTGGTGAGACGCAGGTATGTGAGATTCGGCTCGCGCCATTCTCCGGCGACAACCTGATCGGCGTCGTACGGGATATCACCAAGCGCAAGCACGCAGAGGACGCGCTCCGCCGCAGCCAGGCCGACCTTCTCCAGACCAACCGGCAGCTACAGGATGCCGAACGCGCGGCCCTCGCAGCCAACCAGGCCAAGAGCGAGTTCCTCGCGAACATGAGCCATGAAATCCGCACACCATTGAACGGTGTGTTGGGGTTGATCGAACTCGTTCTCGATACCGAGCTGACGGCTGATCAGCGAGACCTACTGGCGACCGCGCAAGGATCGGCCGAAACATTGTTGGCTTTGATCAACGACATCCTGGACCTCTCCAAGATGGAAGCCGGCAAGCTGGACATTGAATCTATCGATGTTAACGTGCAGGAGCTGGTTGAACTTTGCGTGAAGGCATTTGCGCTCCGAGCGCATCAGAAGAAGCTGGAATTCTGTTACGAGATCGCGCCGGATTGCCCGGAAGTAATCCTTGCTGACCCAACGCGCTTGCGTCAGGTGCTCTTCAATTTGCTCAGTAACGCTCTGAAATTCACCAGCCAAGGTGAGGTGGTGTTGCGCGTCGGAGTAGCCGATTCGGAAGGAGGGCCTATGGTGACGTTTTCGGTTGCAGACAGCGGAGTCGGCATTCCACCGGATCGCCAGGCAGCGATCTTCGAGGCGTTCTCCCAGGCGGATACGTCCACAACGCGGATCTATGGCGGAACCGGATTAGGTCTTACCATCGCACGCCGGCTAGTCGGCATGATGTCAGGGAATATCTGGGTGGATTCCACACCGGGCAAAGGAGCGACGTTCTCCTTCAACATCCCGCTGGCGCAAGCGCCTCGAGTTGCGCCTGCGGCAAGAAGTGCGCAGGTGGTCCTGGGGGGCCGCGAAGTCCTGATCGCGGATGACAACGCAACCAGTCGCGGAATCCTGGAGCGCATGACCCGCTCGTCGGGTCTCAATGCGAGCGCCGCCGCCAGTGCGGACGAAGCCCTTCGGATGTTGTCCCGCCGCGAGAACGGCAGCATAGCCGCGGTCCTCCTCGACGGCAGGATGGAAGGCGCAAACAGCCTGGCACTCGCCGAGACGATTCGCACCAGGTTCGGTGTTCCGGTCATCCTGATGCTCACCTGGGAAGATTGCGCCACTACAATGGCGTCCTGCCGCGAGATCGGCGCAAGCTACGTGATGAAGCCTCCACGACCGGAAGACGTGCTGGCGGCGATCCGGTCGGCAGTGTCGGGCACGCCCGACGACGCCGCTCGAACAGCAGCCCCGCTCTCCGGTCCAGCCAAGGCCACCGAGAGTCTGCACAATCTGCGCATCCTCCTCGCCGAAGACAATCCCGTCAACCAGAAGGTCGCAGTCCGACTTCTCGAAAAGAAGGGCCACATCGTCAGCGTTGCCAAGAATGGCAGCGAGGCGGTGAAGATGTATCAGGGCAACACTTACGACGTGATCCTGATGGACGTCCAGATGCCCGAGTTAGATGGCATGGAGGCCACCGGAGCTATTCGGCGCGCAGAGAAGGATGCTCACCGGCGCGTTCCGATCATTGCGCTAACCGCTCACAGCATGAAGGGTGACCAGGAACGCTGTCTGGCGGCCGGCATGGACGCATATCTTTCTAAGCCGATCCGTCAGGAGGATTTGTTCCGATTGCTTGCAGCCGTGTGCGGCAAGGGCGACGCGGAGTGATTCGCGCGCAACCAACCGCGCCGAATCTCCGGAAACCCTTCTGTACACTGGAAATGCATGAAGGCAATTTGTGTCGGCGAGCCCGGCGGGCCTGAACAACTCCGCTACCAGGAAGTTGCGCGCCCATCCTTGAATGCAGGCGACGTCCTGGTAAAGCTGGACGCAACCGGCGTCAACTTCATCGATGTGTATCATCGCACCGGGTTGTACAAGCTGCCTCTTCCCTTCACGCCGGGCATGGAAGGCGCCGGCGTCGTCGAAGACGTCGCGCCGGACGTAATCGACTGGATACCCGGCGATCGTGTGGCATGGGCGATGACCATCGGCGCGTATGCCGAGTACGCCGCTATACCGGCATCCAAGCTGGTGCGAGTGCCCGATGGCGTGGATACCCAAACAGCGGCGGCTCTGATGCTGCAGGGAATGACCGCCCATTACCTGACTCGATCGACATACCCTCTGAAGCAGGGCGACACCGCGCTCGTCCATGCCGCGGCTGGCGGCGTGGGCCTGCTGCTCATTCAAGTTGCGAAAAGTCTTGGCGCTCGGGTGATCGGAACCGTATCCACGGAAGCGAAGGCGCAACTGGCGCGCGAAGCCGGAGCCGACGAAATCATCCTTTACAGCAAGCAGGATTTCGAATCCGAAACCAAACGTATAACGAATGGGCGCGGTGTGGACGTGGTTTACGATTCGGTGGGCGCAACCACGTTCCAGAAAAGCCTGGCGTCGTTGCGGCCGCGCGGGACGCTTGCTTTGTTCGGCCAATCGAGCGGCCCTGTTCCCGCGTTCGACCCGGCGCTCCTGGCGCAGAAAGGGTCGCTGTATCTCACGCGCCCCAGCCTCATGCACTACACCCTGACGCGCGAAGAGTTGGTGTGGCGCTCGGACGAACTCTTCACGGCCGTGCTCGAAGGGCGCCTGAAATGCCGGGTGGAACGCGCCTATTCACTGGCAGAGGCAGCCGAAGCGCATCGCGACCTGGAAGCTCGCAAGACCACGGGAAAGCTTCTCCTGATTCCATGACCGATTACAAGATCCGCCGGCGCAACGTAGCCCGCGAACTTCCCCAGCACAAGGCCGACGTCCTGCTCGTCTCGGGTTTGCCGAACGTTCGTTACCTCAGCGGCTTTACCGGTAGCAACGCCGTCCTGCTGCTCACCGCCGAACACGCCGTTCTTCTCACCGATCCGAGATACACCATTCAGGCGCAGGAAGAGTGTGACTGCAACGTGCGAATCGAGCGCGGCTCGTTATACGAGGCCGCTTCGAAGTGGATCGCCCGCAAGAAACTCAAACGAGTTGCGGTGGAGCAGTCGCGGCTCACGCTGGCAGCATATTCGCAGCTACGCGACAGCCTTAAGCTGGGCGCAACTCTGCGACCGACCGCCGGGCTCGTGGAAAAGCATCGGATGGTGAAGTCGGCCGCGGAGGTCGACGCCATCCGGACCTCGGTCAATACCAACTCGCGAGCTTTCGCTGAAGCAGTGAAAACCATTCGCGACGGCATGAGTGAAACCGACCTTGCGGCGGAGATCGAGTACCGCATGCGGCGCAATGGGGCGGAACGACCATCCTTTGAAACGATCGTGGCCGCGGGCGCCCGAACTGCGCTCCCTCACGCGCAACCCACGACTGCAAAGCTGCATACGCTACTATTGATAGATATGGGTTGTATGCAGGCGGGTTACGCCAGCGATATGACCCGCATGTTGCATCTCGGCAAACCTGGCGCCCGAGTCAGGAAGTTGTACAAGGCAGTTCTGGAAGCTCAGTTGGCGAGTATCGCGGCCGTCCGTGCAGGGGTGAAGGCGGGCGACGTGGATCGCGCGGCGCGCAAGGTTTTAAAGGCGCACGGGTTCGAGAAAGAGTTTGTCCATTCAACGGGCCATGGGCTTGGATTGGAGATTCACGAACCGCCCAGGCTTGGCAAACGGGATGGCACGTATCTGCAGGCCGGCATGGTGATAACCATCGAGCCCGGCGCGTACATTCAGGACACTGGCGGCGTTCGGATCGAAGATACTGTGCTGGTAACCGAGTCAGGATGTGAGATCCTGACGCCTACTCCAAAGGAACTGGTAGTCGTTTAACGTCTCTAATGACTGTCGACGAAATCAAAGAACTGATCCAAGTTGTGAATGACAGCGGGATTGCCGAGCTGGAAGTGCAGCGGGGCGAGAACCGGGTGCGCATCCGTCGTGCCACGCCCCAGGCTCCGCAAGAGTTCGTGCTGCCCCCCGCGCCGGCCTTGGCCGCCGCTCCGGTGCTAGCCACCCTTCCACAGACGCACGCTGCTCCGGCGGCGGCTCCGCTGGCGGCGGCCGCGCTTCCACCGCAGCTTCCGACGGCGGCTGCGGAACCGGAGCGTATCTACGTGAAGTCACCGATTGTCGGCACTTTCTATGAGGCCGGCTCTCCCGGCTCGCCTCCCTTCGTGAAAGTGGGTGACCGCGTCACGCCCGGACAGGTTCTCTGCATCATCGAGTCCATGAAGCTGATGAATGAGATCGAGTCGGAGGTCACCGGCACGGTAGTCGCGAAGCTCGTTGAAAATGGTCGGCCAGTAGAGTACGGCGAATCCTTGTTCGCCGTGCAGCCCTCCTAGAATGTTTGAAAAGGTTCTGATTGCCAATCGCGGAGAGATCGCGCTCCGCGTCATCTGCGCCTGCCGCGACCTCGGCATCCGAACGGTCGCCGTGTACTCGGAAGCAGATCGCAATTCGCTGCACGTGCGCTTCGCCGATGAAGCCATCTGTATCGGTCCCGCCAAGAGCACTCGCAGCTATTTGGACATCGCATCGGTGATTAGCGCCGCCGAGATCACGAACGTCGACGCAATTCATCCCGGCTATGGCTTTCTGAGCGAGAACGCCGACTTCGCCGAAGTCTGCGAGGCGTCTGGTATCACCTTCGTGGGGCCGAGGCCCGACGTGATTCGCACCATGGGCTTGAAGCAGCTCGCACGCGAATCGATGAAGGCCGCCGGCGTGCCGATCCTGCCAGGCTCGCAAGGGGTAGTCAAGTCAACCGAAGAAGGGATGAGTCTTGCCGAGGAGATTGGCTACCCGGTCATCATCAAGGCTTCGGCCGGTGGCGGCGGCCGTGGCATGCGCGTAGTGCGTGACGCGTCGGAGCTGGAATCGAACCTCAACCAGGCTCAAACGGAAGCTGGAGCCGCGTTCTCGTGCGCCGATGTATACATAGAAAAATTCATCGAAGCGCCGCGCCACATTGAATTCCAGGTGCTCGGCGACCAGCATGGAAACGTTGAAGTGCTTTGGGAGCGCGAGTGCTCCATTCAGCGGCGTCATCAGAAGTTGATCGAGGAAGCTCCCTCTCCCGCGGTCACTCCCGAGTTGCGGGCGAAGACCATGGACACGCTACGCGAAGCCATGCGAGCTGTCGGATACACGAATGCGGGAACGGTCGAATTTCTCATGGATGAGAATGGGAACCTCTACTTCATTGAGGTGAACGCTCGCATCCAGGTGGAGCACCCGGTCACTGAAGCAATCACCGGTGTCGATATGGTGAAGGCGCAATTGCGAATTGCAGCCGGCGAAGCGCTACCCGACATTCTGCCGTCCCCGATTACGTTTCGGGGGCATGCCATCGAATGCCGCATCAACGCTGAACATCCCGAAACCTTCGTTCCCTCCCCCGGTAAGATTACGGGTTTGAACCTGCCGGGCGGGATCGGCATTCGCGTCGACACCGCGGTTTATGCCGAGGGCGTCGTGCCTCCGTACTACGATTCGCTGGTGGCGAAACTCATCGCCTATGGGGTGGATCGCGCGGAGGCGATTTCTCGTATGCAGCGCGCCTTAGGCATGTTCGTGGTGGAAGGGATTCATACCTCCATCCCCTTGCACCAGCGCATTCTGGCGGACCCGCGATTTATTGCGGGCGACCTGAACACGCACTTCCTGAACGACTACTTCAAGAAGTAATCAGGTCTGCTTCAGCCGTGCGGCCAAGTCGGTCCTGCCCGCAACGTCAGTCAGGCGGAAGTCACGTCCTTGGAACTGATACGTGAGCTTCTCGTGGTCCAGTCCCATCAGCGCGAGCATCGTCGCATGCAGATCATGCACGTGAACCGGATCCTCGACGGCACGCAGGCCGATCTCATCGGTGGAGCCAATCACCTTCCCGCCGCGGACTCCGCCGCCCGCCATCCAAATACTGAATCCGTATGGATTGTGATCGCGGCCGAAGCTGTCGCCTCCGCCGTTCGCGTTGCCGTCTGACGTAGGCGTTCGACCGAACTCGCCGCCCCAGACAACCAGCGTCGAATCCAGCAGCCCGCGGGATTGCAGATCCGCGAGCAAACCTGCGATCGGCTTATCGACCTTCCCGCCCATGTTGACGATGCTCTTGTCGCATTGCGCATGGCCGTCCCAGTCTCCGCCGCCCGTAGTCGACCCTGACCAGAGTTGGACAAAGCGGACGCCCCGCTCCACCAGGCGTCGCGCCATCAGGCACTTGGCGCCGAAAGAGGCCGTACGCTCTTCATCCATGCCATAGAGGGACTGCGTCGCCGCCGTCTCCTTACCGACATCGGCAAGCTCCGGCGCGGCCATCTGCATCTTGAACGCAAGCTCATACGACGAAATCCGCGCCGCAAGATCGGTATCGTCCGAACGCGGCTCCAGGTGCTGCTGGTTGTACCACTGCAACAGTTCACGGAGGTCGTTCTGCTTGGCAGCGCCGCGCGCATCCGGCGGCTTTACGTTGAGAATCGGCGAAGGACCGTTGCGTAGCACGGTGCCTTGATATGCCGCCGGCAAGAACCCCGGACCGTACACCGGAGGACCCGACTTGATGCCCCCATCGAGCATCACCACAAATCCCGGCAGGTTTTCGCTTTCACTGCCAAGTCCATACGTCACCCACGAGCCCACGCTCGGACGCCCCAGCCGTGGCCATCCGTTGTTCAACCAGTTCAAAGCCGCCGTATGGGTGAATCCGTCATGCTGGCAGGAACGGATCACTGCCAACTTGTCGGCATGTTTGGCAACGTGCGGAAACACGTCCGAAATATCCAGCCCTGCTTGTCCGTACTTCTGAAACTTGCGCCGGCTCGCAAGAATCGGCACTTGCTTAAAAGTAGAGAACTGAAGCTGCACATCGCCGAAACTTTCGGGAACCGGCTGTCCGTTCAGCTTTTCCAGCAGCGGCTTCGGGTCGAACGTCTCCAGATGACTCGGCCCGCCGTGCATGAACAGAAAGATGATGCTCTTGGCCGTGGCAGGCAGCACGGGTTTGCGTGCGGCCAGAGGATTCTTCACTTGCGCCGCATTCATCAGAAACGTGGCGGCAAGCGAGCCGAAGCCAAGACCGGATCGGACGAGAAAGTCGCGGCGGGAGGAATCAATCGACATAAAGGTACTCGTTTGTGTTGAACCACAGCAGGCATAACGACGCCAGCTCGTTGCCGGCGAGGAATGCCTGCGCTCGCTGAAGTTCGACGGCAGACGGAGCGCGCCCGAACGCAATCTTCGTGCCTTCGGTGATCCACTCGTCCTGGCGGTCGCCATGCTGTTTGCGCAGCCGGTTCGCCAGCCGCTCGGCCTGCTTCAGCATGAAGTCGCTGTTCATCAATGTGAGAGCTTGCGGCGCCACAGTCGAGGATTCGCGCCGGCTACAACTGGCCACGGCGTCGGGTTGGTCAAAGGCCTCAAACATCGGCAATCGGAATGAGCGCTTTACCTGCAGATACACGCTCCGGCGATCGTGCTCAGCAGGATCGGGATGCACCGGCCACTGCGAGAAGTCGCGCATACCCGACCGTTCCTCTTGCGTCAGTGGAGCCGCGATCGAGGGTCCACCTGTCTTGGGATTCAAGGCCCCCGCCGATAACAACACGGAATCGCGTAACTCCTCAGCCTGCAGCCGGCGGCGATTCATACGCCACAGATAGCGGTTGTCAGCATCGATCGCGGAATTGCCTTCGTTCGGCGCGCTCGCCATCTGGTAGGTGTTCGAGAGCATCATCAGGCGGTGCATCGCCTTGACGCTGTAGCCGCGTGCGGCAAACTCTGTCGCGAGCCAATCGAGAAGTTCGGGATGCGTGGGCGATTCTCCCTGACGTCCGAAGTCATTCGAGGTCGGCACAATGCCGCGCCCGAAATGCCCTTGCCAGATACGGTTCACCATTACCCGCGCAAGCAGCGGGTGATCCGGCGAGGTGAGCCATTGTGCCAGCGCCTTCCGACGTTGCGGCACGAACGGACCGGCGGCAGGTTCTTCGATGCGGACGCCAGTGTCCAATGCGGCAAGCACGCCTGGAGTCACTTTCTCGCCCTTCTGCTTGAACTCGCCGCGAATCAGGATGTGCGACTCGGGAACGATCTCGCTGTGCGCAAGCACGTTCGCTTTCGCATACATCACTGGCGCCTTCAAATACGCTTCGCCGAGTTGGCGTAGCAGCGTCTCGCGCTCGTCCTTCATGGCCGGAGTGAGCTCGCGCTTCGCGCCCTTGCGGCCTTCCAGGTCCAGGATCTTTTGTTTGATCTGATCCGCCGCCACCAGCCGCGCTTGATAGCGCGTGTATTCGTAAACTCCCATCTGGCTCACGATGGGGATCTCACGATCTTCACTGCCTGCGAAGATAGCGGCCATACGGTAGTAATCGCGATGCGAGATGGGGTCGAACTTGTGATCGTGGCATCGCGCGCATCCGATTGTCAGCCCGAGAAACGCCGAGCCCGTGGTCTCCACGGCTTCGGCCTGCCATTCCGCTCGATACTGATCGCCGAAGAACGTGTACTCCACCGCCATCGGTCCCACTGTGTAGAGCCCCGTCCCTAATCGCCGTTGGAGGTTAACCACCTTGTCCTTCGGCAACTCGTAACCACCGTTCAGGTCGAGGTTATCAGGCCAAATCTCATCGGCCGCGATCTGTTCCTGTACGAACTGTGTATATGGCTTGTCCTGATTGAATGAGTCAATCACGTAGTCGCGATAGCGCCATGCATTCGCATACAGGATGTCGGTCTCATAGCCGCCGGTGTCGGCGTAGCGAACCACATCCAGCCACAGCCTGCCCCACTTCTCGCCATAACGCGGTGAGGCGAGCAGGTTATCGATGAGCTTCGGATACGCGTCAGGAGAGGTGTCGTTGACGAAATCATCTACCTCCGCCGGAGTTGGGGGAAGGCCATGAAGGTCGAAGTAAACACGCCGCATCAACGCTAGCTTGGAGGCAGGACTGGCGGGCTTCAGACGCTTGTCTTCCAACTTCGCCAGGATGAAAGCATCCACCGGCGTTCGTACCCACTTCGCATTTGCCGGTTGCGGAATGGGCGGACGTTTCGG
>DASQDN010000607.1:0-8215 GCA_035634155.1 Bryobacteraceae bacterium
TAGAGATTCAACCAGCCTCTTTCAGTCCCTCGGCGTGCGTTAACGGTGTGGCTCGGATGTTTGAGGGCTTGGCCCTGGCGAAAGACTTGAAGCTTAGCGTGCGCTTGGAGGATGACTTACCCGAAAAGCTTTACGGCGACGAGTTAAGGATTCGGCAGATCCTGTTGAACCTGGTTTCGAATGCGGTGAAGTTTACCGATGCCGGGTCGGTGTCGATCGAGGCGCGGGGAATCAGACGCGATGACACCGGAGTAGATCTCGAGGTGGATGTTCGGGACACCGGAATCGGCATCTCACCGGAGCATAGGGTAAAGCTTTTCACGAAATTCACCCAGGCCGATGGCTCGTTGAGACGGCGGCACGGAGGCACTGGGCTCGGGCTATCGATTGCCAAGTCCCTGGTTCAGCTGATGGACGGGACTTTGGAGGTGTCAAGCATTGCAGGGGTGGGCTCGTGTTTCAAGTTGCGCGTTCCGCTATCAATTCCCAACGCCGACGAGGGGAAGTCATCCTCCGTAGAGTCGCGGGCTAGCGAGCACGTCGCCGTCCCGTCCGTCGGAGGCGGTAGGATCTTGGTCGCCGAGGATAATCTTGTAAACCAAATGGTGCTGAGCCGGTCGCTGCAGAAGCTGGGGTATGAAGTAGACCTTGCCGGCAACGGGGCGGAGGCGGTCGAGAAATGGAAGATGACCAAGTACGACGCGATCCTCATGGATTGCCAGATGCCGGTGATGGACGGCTATCAAGCCAGTGAGGCGATTCGCAAGAGCGAACCTCCCGGCAAGTCGATTCCGATCATCGCGGTGACTGCGCACGCCATGTCCGGCGACGAAGAGCGGTGCCTTGCGGCCGGCATGACCGGCTATCTCGCCAAGCCGGTCCGCATGAGTGAGCTGGCGCGCGCGCTGGATGCGAGGGCCAGCTCACCCGCGGGCGACGCTATTGCCGATAGCTCAAACGCGTGACATAGGTGTCGGCGGGGAGTCCACCGGCCACAGCCTGGTCACGGATCTGGGTGGCCGCGCCGTGCGTCAGGCCATCCTCCAGGATCACCATGTATTTGGTTCCCTGCCCTTCGGGAGGAAACACGAGGGCCTTGTAGCGGGAACTTGTGCTGAGGCTGCGCGCACGACGGTCGGCCGCCGCATGATCTTTGTAAATGGCCACAACGACTGCCCAGTCGTTGCCGGCGAGTTCCTTGCCGCTCGGCGCCTTCTCGGCTGCCTGAACGGTGTCGGCGACGCGGGTCCTTACGCTTTCCCCTGCGGCGACAACGCGAACCGGGGGGCGCGCGAGTCTTTCGTCAATCGGGCTGGGGCGCGGAGGCTGAACGCCGGAGGTCGGGCCATCGGATACGCCGATACGACGCATCCATCCAGCGCCGCCGGCCAGAGTCAATACGAACAGAGCCAGAAGAATATATTTTTTCATGCGATTTGTTGTTTTGCGTTCTGTTGAGCCAATGCTTGCTTTCCTGCTTCGATCACTTTTAGGATCGAATCGACATCGTAGACGCAGCCGCCCCAGGGGCCACCGCTTACATCCTGGAGTGCGGCCCAGAGCCGAGTATCGTCGGGGAGAGACGGATCGGGGCTAAGGTCAGGGCGCGGCGCGCGGGCGGCGAGGATCTTCGTCCCTTCAGCGATGCTAACGGCGGCGCCTTCTTCCCCGACGAAGTTCACTGTGCCTTCCATAGTGTTGCGGTCAACGACGATCTCGATCAGGTCGCCATCGCGCAATTTGCCGAGCGGGCCTCCGGCGAGCGCCTCGGGCGAGATGTGGCCGATGCAAGCGCCGGTGGAAACGCCGCTGAAGCGAGCATCGGTAATCACGGCGACGTGCTTACCGAAGTCGAGGTGCTTGAGGGCGGAGGTGACCTGATACGTTTCTTCCATCCCCGAGCCTAGAGGGCCGCGGCACATCAGCACGAGCACATCGCCTGGTTTGACGCGGCCGTTCTTGATGGCAGCGATGACGGCGGGTTCGGTGGTGAAGATGCGCGCGGGTCCGGTTTTGCGATAGACACCGTCCGCGTCCACGACGCTCGAGTCAATCGAAGTGCTTTTGATGACCGAGCCTTCGGGGGCGAGGTTGCCGACGGGAAAACAGACTGTCGAGGTGAGGCCTCGGCGCAGAGCTTCGTCACGGCCCATGATGACATCTCCGGCGTCGACGCCGTCCCGCTCCTGGAGGCGCTGGCGCAGAACCTGCCGGCGTTCGCTGTTCTGCCACCAATCGAGGACTTGGCCCAGTGGCAAGCCCGAGGCCGTCCGGACATGGAGGCGCAGCAGACCGGCATCGCGGAGATGGAGCATGACTTCAGGCACGGCTCCGGCCTGGAACACTTGCACCGTGGGGTGATTGCGCGGGCCGTTGGGGAGGGAGTCGACCAGTCGGGGGACTTGGCGGTTTACGGCGGACCAGTCGGCTGCGGAGGGTCGCGGGAGGCCGGCTGCGTGCGCGACGGCCGAGAGGTGAAGGATGAGGTTGGTGGAGCCGCCGAAGGCTGCGTGTACGACGAGGGCGTTCTCAACGGCTTCCGGGGTGAGGATATCGCCCATTGTGAGGCCGCCGGTTTGCATTTCGAGGACCGCTCGGGCGGACCGGCGGGCCATGTCGAGCCAGATGGGGTGTCCTGACGGCGCCAGAGCACCGTGGGGCATGGTCATGCCGAGGGCCTCGGCTACAACTTGCGAAGTGGCGGCGGTGCCCAGAAATTGGCAGCCACCGCCGGGGGAAGCGCAGGCTCGGCAGCCAGCTTCGGCGGCTTCCTGGAGTGTGATTTGTCCGTGAGCGAAGCGGGCGCCGATGGTTTGCACTCGCCCTGCGTCTTCGCCATCCTCCGGGAGCAGGGTGACGCCTCCCGGTACAAGGACGCTGGCGAACTGCGACGTGCCCGCCAACGCGACCATCATCGCGGGCAGGCCCTTGTCGCAGGTGGCAAAGCCGAGTACGGCATGGCGGGTGGGCAGGGACCGGATGAGGCGGCGGAAGATGATGGCGGCGTCGTTTCGATACGGGAGGCTGTCGAACATGCCGACGGTGCCTTGGGTACGCCCGTCGCACGGGTCGGTGCAGAAGCCGGCGAAGGGGACTGCGTCGAGGGATTTCAGTTCTTCGGCGGCGGCTTGCATTTGAAGGCCGACTTCCCAATGACCGGTATGGTAGCCGAGCGCGATGGCAGTTCCGTCGGCGGCTCGGATGCCGCCGTGGGTGCTGAGAAGAAGAACTTGTTTCCCCCCGAGCTTGGATGGCTCCCAACCCATTCCCGCGTTCTGAGTGAGGCCGAAGAGGTCGCCGGAGGGACGCTGCAGGAGCATGTCGGCCGTGATGGGGAGTTGGCCTTTCGGCCCAGGCGCTTTCGTGCGGATATCGAGTAAGGATGGGTCGTTCGAATCGAGGAGACCGGCGCTCATGTGTAACTATGATCGCATTTGCCGGCTTTGGCGCGCGGATACAGATGATCCCCTAAACGTAGTCTGGGCAAAGGAGCGAACACAGGCGTGTGAGGAAGTTGCCCGCAGCAGAGTTGCTGGACAGGCTAGGCGGGCGCTTCCCGTTCAAGCGCCCGCACACAATCGGTTGCCTATCTTATTGACCGGTATAGAAGACCGTGGTTAAGTCACGAGCCGTGTTGCCGGCGGCATCCGTCACGGTCAACTCAAACGTGTAGTACCCGTAGCCGCCCTGGAATTGAACGCGCGGAGTGGGAGTATCGCCTCCGATCACGGCTGCCGATCCTTGCACCGGCCGCAGTGAGTAAGTCAGAGCGCCATTTCCGCTCGTGGAGCCGACAGTAGAGAGCGCAACCTCATTGACGTTTGTCTGCACATTGCGCGGTCCGATCGCTGCCACCGTGCCGGCCGCATCCGCTGCCTGCGCGAGCTGCATCATCGCCGTGAAGAAGGCCGGCGGCTGCCCGGCGAAAAGGTTCATCGCGGTGAGCTTTTGGACCGTCGCCACCGCTCCAGCGCGGGGCAGCGTGGTGGGACGAATCACCGATACTAGCGGAAGGCCGTCGTAAACCGGCGCGGGAGCGGGCAGGATCGGCAACGGAATCTGTGCCGCCTGCGCGCGGAAATCCGGGAGGTTGATCGCCGCGCTGCCCGTTCCCATGCCGACTGGCCCGCCCTGCGTTTTGGCGAGCGAGGTCGCGAAAACGGTGTAGTGCATCATTTCGACAGGCATGATGGATGCCATCAGCCGCAGTAGTTCGCGGTTCTGCAGCAGGCCACCGAGAGCAGTGTAGGTGCTCCCTTCCATTTGCTCATTGCCAGCCATGTGCATGACAGCGAGGTTCGCTGTAGCCTGCTGGGCTCCGCCGCTGGTACCGCCTGTTCCTCCCGTCCCGCCGGAACCTGTCTGCGCCTGCTGCGGTATGGTCGATTGATTCGGCAGCGCTAACAATGCAGCCGCTTCCGGCTGCACGTCGGGGTTAATCGCCGCGCGGTACTTGTTGACGAAGCTGGTGTCCAGGTTGAGCTGCGTGAGATTCACCAGTCGACCTGCACCCGCGGCAGGGAGGGTCCCGACCGCTCGTATGCCTGCTAGCGCGTTGCTCAGTTCGGGATCGGTGATGGTCTGCCCGACAGCAGTAAGCGCTGGCTGGCCCGGATCCGGCAGCGTTCGGAAGGAATCCAAATTCACCGGCTCTACGCCGAGCGCGCTGCCGAGCGCCATCAGAAACATTCCGTGGCTCAGCTCATCGCGATAGGTCTCCAGGATGTAGCGCGGCAGCATTGGATCGATAGCGCGCAGCGCGGCCGTGAACGCCGGGTTGTATAGAACCTGGTTCGCGTATTGGCTCCACAGGTCTCCGCCGATCATCTCGTTGGCGATTGAGAAGCGCAGGATGGCCGCATCCCCTGCGGAGGCTGTGCCGATCCGTTCCATAGCGGATGGCGCATTCACAGGCGTGGTCAATACTGGCGCAGGAATCGTTGTAGGCGTCTGGCTCTGGCCCTTGGCAGTGGGCAAACTCGTAAGGGCGGTAGCGGCCAGGCCGGTCCGAAGGAATGCTCGGCGGCTCGCGTCTGAAAAGGCATCATGCATGGGTTTCGCGTTGAACTCCTGAAACCGTAGATGCCACCACGAGCGCGGTGCAGGCCATTTCGCTGTGAAAACGCGCCAGGTTTTCGCCGTTATTCGCGGGGAAGTTCGGCCGGGTTCCCATGCATATGGCGTTTAAGAAATTGATACGCCTGCTCGCCTATGCTCGGGCCGAGCGTGCGTCCTTCGGCGATTGCAAGCCGGAAGTGCACTCCACCCCCAAAGGCGCGACAAGCCGTGTTCGTTATCGGATTCTGTCCACGTGCTCCATGGTCCAAGTGTTATACCGGTTGACGGAGTGATACCCGGTTCGATTCGTGACGATCCTTTCGGCACGGCGCGGACCAGTTCAGCGTATCCGAGAAAAGGTAGCGATGGGCTGCTTGCGCGTGTGCCGAACAGAACGCTGCCAAACCCGATGGATACTCAGGATCATCGGCTACGTTGACGTACTCTTCCACTCGTCAGCGGGAAGCGTCCCGATCTGCCGTTGGGTTGGCTTGCTTCTGGCGTGGCACGGGGAACCGGACGGGGTAGGTGAATGAGTACGGGCGCGTCCTGCCGAACTGAGGCGTGACAAATTGTTGGACAGCGAAGATACGATTCCCTGTTGTGATGGCGCGGGGCCGCCAGCGCGACCGGTCGCGCAGCTCGTAGGGCGAGTTCAAGGTTCATAGCCGGTATAGTCCAGTAAGCAGCCTGTTGAAGCGGACACCGCCTTCGTTGCCGAGTCGATTCACCCCGTCGTTCTCGCGGCTCCGAACCACCGAATTCTCCGCTAGGTTCCCGATGCGGGCAGGTGTAGCGGTGTTCTCCGCGTTGTCACTCGGATCAAGGCCGGCAGAAGTGAGCATTGCTTTCCAAGTGTCAGTTCCTTTTGGCAGAAGACTATTCAACACACGGTAGGTCGCATACAGGCATGCGATGTTGGCGTTCCGGTTTGTGGCCGATCCGCCACGGGTCGCCGACCGAGCCTGAAATTAACGCCCTGCGCCGCAGGTGATAAGGAGCGGATGCATCAAACCAGGTGTTCGTGATGAGCGTGGTGATGCGCAGCACGAGGCTTTCGTCGCTTCCCGTAGCGGATACGTCGCTAAAGATAACGGGGACTACGACGGGGATGATGATTTCGATCGGCGGATTTCCGGTGTGCAGATCGAAGGCTGCCTTGGCGTGAGCGCCGGCGGCGAGTGAACAAAGAAAGAGAAACGCTGAGTTGCTTGAGCGAACGAAGCTGTTGGTTCATGGGTACCTCCAGCTAGACATAAGCATTTGCGGTGAGAAACGGCTCACCCGCGCGGCTCCCTATACTTGATAGATGGATCAAACACGCAGAAGCATGGCAGTAGTGCTGGCGGGTGCGGCAAGCGCTTTGGGCCAGAGCTCACAAGCGACAACGAGTCTGGCATCGGAGTTCTATCCATTCGACTCGCTTGCCGTTCGCGGCACCGGGGCCAGCCGATCGCGTGCTGTCCTTCGCGGCAAGAACCGCAAAGGCATGACGGTGGAGGCGCATCATACCGAGCTTGCCGCAGGTTCGGCGCCGCATCCGGCTCATCGTCATGTTCACGAGGAAATGATCGTTGTGCGCGAGGGTTTGATGGAAGTGACGATCGCGGGAAAAGTGATGAAGCTGGGTCCCGGCGGTGTGGCTTACATCGCCTCAAACGACGAGCACGGTTGGCGCAACGCTGGCGATACGCAGGCTCACTACATCGTCATCACTCTCGGAATCGGAGACGGCGCCTAGCACGCCTACCCCGGTTATGACCTGTAAGGACGGATCGTGGTTCGGTCGCGATAGAACATGAGTTGAATTCTGCCGTCCCGATAGTGGGGCGTTCTCACCCGCTGGAAGCGCCACTGCTTGGTTGCTGTGTCGGAGGCCAATCGAGAAAGCTCGCGGCGGATCCGATCCGAATAGTAAGGCGATGATGTTGCTGTTACCTTTCCGGACGGATTGATCTTGATGAACATGTCCACAGTGACTGGCCTGGAACCGCGAAGGGTGGTTCTAACCTGTCGCGGCGGCCTCGGGAGGCGCAGGTCCACAGCCGTCATGTTCGCGGCCAGACGCAGCGCGCCTGTCGTTGCGGGCTCGGGAACAACGGGCTTCGACGGGAATGGCAACGCTCCTGCGGCCTGTAGTGTCACCGCCGCGTCTCCCTGCAATTGATAGCTGATTCGGTAAGGCTGTGAAGGCATCGGCACAATGATCATTCCCGACGGTCGTTCAAGAGGATAGCTCCTTGCGCGGGCGCCGGTTTGGACGGTCAGGTGAAGCGGCTTGGAGGTGGGCGCGTTCCAGGAGATCATCAGCCCGTCGCCGGGCGCTGAAATGATCCACACAGGGGCGGTGGCCGCAGCGAACAGAGCTAAGAACATCTAAGATTCTGATGCAGCCTGATGCAACGCAGGACCATTTAACTGTATTGCAGCAATGATGGAGGGGCGGTTTGCTTGAGGTAAACGACAACGCTGGGTTAGGGCTACAGGCAGCCAAAAAGCCGTTGGCTAAAGCGTTGACTAAAGCGGTGCCGTTAGCTGTTCAAGTTGTCTTCTTGACCAGCCCGGCTCCTTGCAGCGCTTGCTTGACGCAGCTCGGTTTTCAGCTTCTCGTGAAGTGCCGCAGCCTTAATTCGAAATAGCGTTCCTGGTACAGCCGCAGCACTGTCTCGGCTGTCTGCATCGACACTCGGTGAATACTCCGCTTGCCTCGCCTTTGGTCAAACAACCCCGTGTATCCGCCCACCTGGTGCTCAGCTCGCTTTCGCTGCCTATTGCGGACACTCATGCCCCCGATCTCGGCGGCCGCTATCCAGGTGATCTTCTTGGCCATCGCCTTCAAAATCACGTCTTGTAGTTTCATCATCCGCTCCATCTCGGAGATAGGCACACTTCGGCAAGGGTCCACTTTGCCAGCTTCTACCCGTCTCCGGCTGAACTGGACAACTCACTTGCTAATAAGGCCGGACAACTAGCATGTCAACGACAGCGATGACTAAAGCGGTTGAACTACTCTGAACACCGTGACATAATGTGCCCTCAGATTGCTGGCTGAAGGAGTGAACTATGCTTGGTTCTCGCTTCCTGATCGGCGCCGCCATGTCGTTGTTCCTTGGCATGAACGGCTTTGCGCAAACCATATCATCGACATTGCTCGGTA
>DASQDN010000608.1:0-13895 GCA_035634155.1 Bryobacteraceae bacterium
GGTCGGCAGCCAGGTGATGTAGAAGTACCAGGAGAACGTCAGGAAGAAGTACTGCGCCCACAACAGCCAGATTGTCCGCGAAGCAGTCAGCTTGCGGCGTACATCCCCTTGCAGGAACATAAACAGCGGCAGGATTGCGACCACCACACAGAAGACCAGTACCGTGACGATGGATGTAGTCTGTCGCGCGTACACGGCCGCTACCAGGAGAGTGGCCAGGCTGAACAGGGTCAGCCTGATCATCACGGCGCGGCGGCTTGCTTCGGGTCCGTGCGCGTGCGCCGACGAGTTGTCGCTTTCGATGAGCGCCACCTCCGCCGCGTTGACGCTTTTGTGCTCACTGGGGCGATCCCGGAACCAGCGGTAGAAGAAGTACGCCCAAACAACTCCCATGGCTCCGTAGAGCACGAACGCCACACGCCAGGAAACAAACCTGAACGTGGCGGCCACCAGCAAAGGAGTGATGGCTCCGCCCCATCGAGCCGCCATCCACATGATGCCCTGAACCCGGACCCGCTCACGCGTAGGCAGCCAAGACGTGAACGCACGCGTCAGATTCGGAAAGCAGCCCGCCTCACCGGCGCCGAACAAGAACCGGCACACGTACATGCTTGTGAAGTTCCACATATATCCGGTAATCGCCGTAAAGGCAGACCACCAGATCACGATCCTCATCAGCACCTTTCGAGCTCCCATCCAGTCGCCCATCCATCCGCCGGGAATCTCGTAGATGGCATACGCCACAGCGAACGCCGAAAAGATGGCGCCCATCTGGGTGCTCGTCATGCCAAGATCACGCTGAATCACGGGAGCCGCTTGCGAGATGGCTACACGGTCGATATAGGACAGGATGGACAGCGTAACCGCAAACACCACTACCCAATAGCGGGTCTTCGTTGGCGCTGCGGAAACAGAAGGTTTAGTCGGAGTTGTAGCCATCGACCGTTCATCACATCACGGATCGGCGTAAGAACGCAACCGAAAATAGGGGACAGCCCCCAATTACCCCTATTTCTCAGTCGCATGCTAGCCAGCATCTCTACGCACGAGCACGCAAAATAGGGGAAATAGGGGACAGCCCCCTATTTCCCCTATTTCTCACCTGACAACCCGGGCGGACGCAACTCCGCTATCTATTCACCAACTCCATCAGGAAATCGGTAGCTTCCTTTGATCGCATGCTCGTCAGCATCTGCACCGCCTCGCGCTTCAACTCCGGCGACGACTCCTTCCGCGCCAGATCCACCAGCGACTTCGCCGCATTGGCGCCACGCAGCGAACGAAGGATCCGCTTCTTCAAGTCGGGATTACTCTCACTCCCGTACAACTGCACCAACTCCGGCTCCGCCTTCATATTGCCCAACAGCGAGATCGCTTCCCGCCGCAGTTCCACATCCTGCTCGCCCCGCGCGGCCTGCAGCACACGATCCTTGTCGCGAGACATCATGTACGCATGCAGCACCCGCCGCCGTACCGCACCATCCGAATTCGCCGCATAGATCTCAGATAGCAACTGCCCGTTATTCCGCTGCATCCCCAGATACTCCACGGCCTTCAACTGCAGATCCGGATTGCCGGTCCCACGCGCATACTGAGCGAGGATCTCCTTCGCCTGCGGTGTGTCGCTCTGGGCCACCACAAACAACGCGCGCTCCTTCAAACGCGGCGACGAGCTCTTCTTCAGTAACTCCCTCACCGCCCCAATCGCCCGATCCGGCGCCACGTCCACCAACCCGTTCAGCGCGATCAGCTTCAATTCCTCGTCATTCTGCACATCCCCCGAAACCGCGATCCCCGAGGCCTGCTTCAACTCCACATTCAACGCCCGAGCATCATCCAGCCACCGGCTCTTCGGATTTGCGCGCTCCAATTCGGCCAACTGCCCCAATGCCTCGTCGCGCTTCCCTGCCTTGCCGAGTGCGTAGGCCTTCCAGTAATAAGCGCCATCCAGGCGCTCGCCCTTGCGCTCGATCACACGCGTGAACATCTCCACCGCGCGCTCCCAATCGCCCCGATCCAAGTGTCGGGTTCCCGTCCGATACAAATCATCGATATCGGCCGACCTACCCATTGACACCGCGATCTGCGCCCGTACTTCAGCCCCAATGTCACGCCCGTCGGGCGGCCGTGGCGGTCTCGGCGCTACCGCCGGAGTCGGGTGCGGATCAGGTTGTGGACCCGGAGCGGGCGGCGGCGATGGCACAAATTGGAACTGTGCCGCCAGGCTCAACGCGCCGCAGAATAGAATCGAAACCAACTTCATAACGTTTCCCCTTGGGCCAGCTTGGAGCCGGCCACTCGAATCTTGAAAATCAATCCTTCGTTCCGAATCCGTTCACGCAGGTTGCGTAGACGAACGCCCTGCAGCTCTTCGGGACTGTGCGCAATCTCGATCAGCACCCGTTCCAGCTCTTCCAGCAGCCCGGCCACGCGGCCCGCTCCGGCGGTCATCGCCGTCTGCCGGTACAAGCGATTCGTGTACACCAGGTCTTCGGCAACTTCGCGCTGATCAAACCAGTCGATCTTCTGGTTCGGGTCCGCGTTGGCGAGTTCCACCAGCAGCATCTTCGACCGCTCCAGGTGATCGCCCACGGCCACCACCAGCACGCGCTCACGCACCTCGCTGCCCCCGTCTTCGCGCGCCACGACCGGGGCCTGCTCGCGCGGCGAGTATCGGCCTGCAAAGAACGCCAGCACCAGCAACGCCGCAGCCGCGACCCCCGGAACCCACCTCGCGGGCCGCAGCCACGAGGTCCACCAACCACGCCGACCGAGCTTCGGCTCGATCCGCTGCCAGATTTGATCCCCGTACTCCTCCCCGCGATGCGGAATCGGATTCGACTCTACGGAATTCAATACACGCTGCAAAGCCTGATACTGCGCCCGGCAATCGCCACAACTCGCCAGATGCGGCTCAGCTGCCGAGCCCGTCTCGCCGTAGAAATGCAAGATCAGATCGTCGTCTTCAAGGTGCTGCTTCATAGGAACTCACTGCCGGCTCCAGGGCCTCCCGTACCTTGCGGACGGCCCGGAAAATACTGTTCTTGGTGGCGCTCACTCCGAGCCCCAAAATCGCCCCGATCTCTTCAATAGACTGCCCTTCGAAGTGCCGCAACTGAAACGCGGTCCGCTCCTGCTCGCTCAGGAGCTGAAGCGCGGCATCCAGCCGCTGCCGCAGTTGCGCGCTATAGTAGAGCCGGTCCTGCCCGGGGTCGGTAGCCCTGACGGTCTCCAATACATCCTCCTGCTCGATCCCTTCCGGCGCCCGCCGGGCGGCATGCCGCTTCTTCGACCGGATCAGATCCAGCGAGTAATTAGCCGCAATGCGGTAGATCCAGGTACTGAAACTCGACCGCGATTCGTACGAATCCAACTGCTTGTACGCGCGCAGAAACGTCTCCTGAACAACGTCTTCAGCGTCAAATTCGTTGTTGGTCATTCGGTACGCGAGACGAAACACACTTCGACCGTAGCGATCCACCAGTACGCGAAACGCTGCCGGATCCCCGGCCCTGGTCCGCTCCACAGCGGCCAAATCGGTCGCTTCCATCTGCCCTTTAGACTATTGAACCGTGTCCCGGTTAGCTGGTGTAAACTGATCCGGATGTCTGGCGCACAGCCCGCTTCCGCCCGCGAGCCTAGCGAGACTTTCTGCGCCACCTGTGCCACGCCCCTGCAAGGGAAGTTCTGCGCGGCCTGTGGGGAGAAACGCGTCGATCCGCATGAATACTCAATCGGCCATTTCGCCGAGCACGCCCTGGAGTCGTTCACCCACTTTGACTTCAAATCCTTTCACACGCTGAAGCTGCTGATCTCCCGGCCCGGATTGCTTACCCGCGAGTACCTGGACGGCCGCCGGCGCCCGTATGTGAATCCGCTGCAGTTGTTCGTTATCGTGAACCTTTTGTTCGCCCTGCTCATTGGTTTGTCCGGATGGACGCCGTTGAATACGCCGATGAACGTCCAGCAGAACATCGGGCCCATGCGGGAGTTCAAACGATCCATTTTGGAAGAGCGGAAGTCGCACTCCAAAGAAACACCTCAGGAGTTCGAACGTTCGTTCAACTCCGCCGCAAGCACGGCTTCCAAGACCTGGGTGTTTTCGATGATTCCGGTGTTCGCTGGACTTTCAGCGGCCCTCTACAGCTTCCGCCGCTACTTCTTTGGGCGCCTGATCTTCGCCACCCACTTCTATACCTTTGTGCTCGCCTATTTCCTGGTGGCCACGCACCTATCCACTTGGGTACTGAAAGGATTCGCGTCCTTCGGCGTCCGTTTCGACCCCAACAACATCGACAACACCGTCAGCCTGATCATGCTGTTCGTGCTCGGCTGGTATCTCTACAAAGCGCTCAGGCGGACCTACGACGACTCGAGGCCACGCGCGTTCGCGAGGAGCTTCGTTCTCACGATCGCCTTCTTCCCCATTCTGTTGCTGTATCGCCTCCTGCTCTTCTTTGCGACGATCAAGGCAATGCATTAAAACCGACGCGCCGGCCGCGAGCCAACAATCATCCTCGGCCCATAAACGGCATCTGATTCGCCATCACCGTCACAAACGGCACATTCACGTCCAGCGGCAACCCGGCCATATACAACACCGCGTCGGCGACATGCCGCGCGTCCATCCGAGGCTCCTGTGCGAGCGACCCATTCGCCTGCAAAACTCCTTGCGTCATCCGCTGCGTCATCTCCGTCGCGGCATTCCCAATGTCAATCTGCCCGCACGCAATGTCGAACTGGCGGCAATCGAGCGAAATACTCCGCGTGAGTCCCGTAATCGCATGCTTCGTCGCGGTGTAAGGAGCCGAATTCGGCCTCGGCACATGAGCCGAGATCGAACCGTTGTTGATGATCCGCCCCCCGCGCGGCGCCTGCGCCTTCATCATCCGAATCGCTTCCTGCGCGCAAAGAAACGGACCCGTGAGATTCACACCCACAATCGTGGTCCACTGCTCGAAGCTCACATCCTCCATCGGGATCGCCGGAACGTTCGTACCGGCGTTGTTGAACAGCAGATCCAGCCGCCCGAATTCCGCTCCGATCCGCGCGAACAGCGCCTTCACCTGCGCCGGATCCGACACGTCCGTCGGCATGGCAACCATGCCTGAGCCGCCGGCCAAACGGGCCGTCTCCTCGAGCTCCGCCGCACGCCGGCCCGCTAGTGCAACCGAATAACCAGTCCCTCGCAACGCAAGACTGACCGCGCGACCAATCCCGCTTCCAGCGCCGGTGACCAGCGCAAACTTGCCATCCCCTACATGCATTCACACAGCATATCTATACGTTGTCGCGAGCCTCGGAAAAGCCCGCATGCCGCGCGCAATTGGCGCAGCAGAAGAAGCGCCCGCCCCCTTCGATGCCGTGCCCGATCACCTTGCATTGGCAGTGCTCGCAAATCGGAGCCAGCTTGTGGATCGCGCATTCGAAGCTGTCGAAGACGTGCCGCTGCCCCGCGGCGATCACTTCGAAGCTCAATTCATAGTCGTTCTTGCAGACCTCGCATTGTGCCATGCCTGTAAGACCGCGCGCGCACCGGCGAGGATGGCTATAACGGTGACCGTTCCATCACCACGAACCGCGAGTCATCACTGCGAAATACAACGCGCGCCTTACGCCAGGCCTGCGGAAGCCTATAGGCGCTACCCACGCCCATAGCTCGAATCTGCACCAGATACCGACCCTTCGTAAACACCAGCCACTCCGCGTCGTCTGCCAGCACCGCATCGATATCCCCAGTGGCAAACTCCGGATATTGCACCCGCAGCCGTGACAGGCGGCGAACCAAATCGAGCATCCCCCCACGCCGACCCTGCTCTTCCACCGACACTCCATCGTTCGGTTTGTCATAGCGTGGCGCAAACCAACCCGTCTGCGGCGGCTTCGAAGTTCCCGAGGCAAACCAGGGAAAAGGTTCGCGAAGCGTCTCGTCGTACACACGCGACCCGTCATTGGGCCACTTCACGCCACGCTGCATCAACTCGTCCCCGCTATACATCACCGGAAATCGCGCCACTGAAAACAACAGGTACATCCCGAGCCGGTAGGCCTCCTCCACGCGTCCAGCAGCGCGCTGCTCCAGGAACGACGCCAATCGAGGCGTCCGATCATGGCTGCCAAGGAACACCCAAGGCTCGAATCGTCCCCGACCGTTCGCCTGCCGGTATCCACGCACCCAATCCAACCACGCCCTCAATAACCCCGGCCGTGGCGCAGCGATATACTCACGGGCCGCATCCAAGAACGGGTCATCCAGCAGCGCATCGAATCCCCGCGCATGCCGGCGCAGCATATCCGGCCGCCCGAGCACCTCCCCCACCAGCACCGCATCAGCCTTCACCGAATACACAAAATCGCAAAACTCCCGCCACCAGTCGTTGTTCTTGCGGACTTCTTCCTCCGTGAACTCGCCCTCGCCGTCATCGAATGCATGCTTGGCCGCGTCCAGCCGAAACCCATCGATCCCCTGATCGAGCCAGAACTTTGCAATCGCCTTCACCTCCGTACGGACCGCCGGATCATCGAGGTTCAGTTCAGGCATTCGATCACTAAAGGGCGCGAAGTATCGGAGCGATCCTACGGCGCGCCAACGCCGCGAGCGCGCCTGACCCTCAGCGGGTTCCATCACGTAGAACTTGCGATACCGCGACGCCGGATTCTTCACCGCTTCGAGAAACCAGGGATGCCGGTTGGAGGTGTGGTTGAACGCGATGTCGAGGATCACTCGCACGCCGCGTCGATGCGCCTCCTGCACCAGATCTCGCAGGTCCTGCAATGTGCCGTACTCAGGATTCACCGCGCGGTAATCTTCGATGTCATACCCGTGATACGTGCCCGTCGGGAAGATCGGCATCAACCACAAGATGCCCGCTTCCAGATCGCTACCCTTTCCGGGGCGCCCATCGTTGATGTAGTCGAGGTTCTCGCGCAGACCGCGCAAGTCGCCGATCTGGCCGTTCGCGCCCCGGTCTGAAGCTGCGTCGGCAAATGACCGCACGAACACGTGATAAACAAAATCGTTGGATGCCAAGGCTTGGGGGCATGCAGGCAGAACGCAAACCGCCGCCACGACACTGCCAAGCCGAGCCGTCATGCAAGAAATCTCACGCCGCTCCGAAGATACTCGCTATAGGCATCTTCATATCGCCGCAACAAGCGCGACTCTTCATGTCGCGATCCGAGCACGAGGTAAAAGGTCGAAGCGAGGTTGAAGGACAACGACGCTACACTCATCCGCGGCATCAGCCACAGCAGAACGATCGTCCACGCATTCAGCGGATGGCGGCTATACCGAAAAGGCCCCGCAACGTGCATGGTTGCGAGATCGCCGGCGGGCCCTTGCCCTTCCGGCTCAACCGGCACATAACTTTCTCCGCGCATCCAAGCCAGCAAGCCCGGGAATCCGAGAAAGCGCGCAAATCCGATGGCCGCCACACCGCGCGTTAACTCCACCGCCGCAACGGCCTGCCCGGCCAGCATCAGCGTCTTGGCAGTGCCCCGAGCCTCGTAGATCGTCTTGGTCCTTTGCTTCCACACCTCAGCAATCAGCCACGCAGTACACCCAACCGCCAGCGCGTTGTACATCGGCCGGTACAAAGCATTTCGCCGGCGCTCGCCCGCCACACGAGCAAACAGGCGCTTTGTCCGATTCGCCGCCAGCGCGCTATGCACTGCGGCAAACACGGCCACAGCCAGCGCAACCCTTACCGCGCCCCGAGTGGAATCCTGCATCCGCCCGTTCGACTCCCCCGCCCCGCACGCTGTTTCAGCCCTTGCCCTGAACCTTCTTGTCCGCCTCGTTCGACTGGCCGCGACTCGGCCAGCAGCGATCGAGATACGCCCGCAGCCGCGTCACACCCTGACTCTTCAACTGCGACACGCGGGATTCATGAATCTCCATCACGGTCGCGATCTCGCGCAGCGTCAGCTCTTCTAGGTAGTACAAACTCAACACCGTGCGCTCCGGGTTCGGAAGCCGCTCTACGCCGCGAACCAGCAAGCGGTGCAGTTCGGCCTTCTCCAACAGCCGCGACGGCCAGTGCTGCTCGTTGTCCGACACGTGATTGACCACTTCCGAACCCGGCTCGTCCCACGCCATGTCCAGGCTGCCGACCGTGAGCGAATGCGCTTCGCTCACCCATTCGCGGTACTCTTCGGTGGCGATTCCAAGGAACTCTGACAGCTCGTCCTCGGTCGGCTCGCGCCGCAAGTTCTGCTCCAATTGGCTGACCGCCGACTCGATCAGGCGAGCGCGTTTCCGCTGCTGCCGGGGAGCCCAGTCGAGTTGCCGCAAGCTATCGAGGATCGCGCCGCGAATCTTGTACTCGGCGTAGGTCTTCAGCTTCACGCCCTGCGTCGAATCATAGCGGTCGATCGCCGATATCAATCCCACCACGCCTGTGGAGATGAGGTCGTCCAGGCTGATGCTGCTCGGAAGGCGGTCATGGATCCGGCGGGCAATCAGCTTCACCTGGGGCATGTTCTCGAGGATGAGCCGCTCGCGCTCGCTGGCGCTCATCGTCTGCGAAGTCGAAGGGGTGGGCATGGAGGATACATTCCTTTCGCCGGCTGCGAAGAAGGCCATCTCTTGGAGGCCGCTGTTTTTTGTTGTCATTGCCGTGTTCACGCATACAAGGAATGCACTCGCATAACCCAAAGGAGATACGTAGGAATATCACGCACTTACGAAGGGAGTAGGCCGTTCGCGCGTTTCGAAGTGAAACGTTTCGGCGACTCTCGTTCCGTTCTGGAGCGCCGCTTCGGCAACGGATTCAAAACAGCGTGATATATTGAAAACACCCCGATTCGAAGGGGACCAGGAAGTCACAACTCTGGGGTCAACTCAGATCAACGCGACGAAAGGGGCGGATTTCCGCCCCTTTCTCCTTTTTGGAAGACGCAGAAGACGCAAATGAAACAACGCGTGCTCGTGGTCGAGGACGAGGAAAAGCTCCGGCGAGTGATCCAATTGCAGTTGCAGTCGGCCGGCTTCGAAGTCGATCAATCCGGCACGGCCGAGGACGCTCTCCGCTTTGCCGACCGCGCCGACCTGGTCATCACGGACCTGAAGCTGCCCGGCATGGATGGCCTTCAGTTGATCTCAGCGCTTCGCCGGCAGAACTCGCGCACCCCGGTCATCGTTATCACCGCGTTCGGCTCAGTAGAGACCGCCGTCGAAGCTATGAAAGCCGGCGCGGCCGACTTCGTCACTAAGCCCTTCTCTCTCGACCACCTGCTCACCGTCGCTCATAAAGCGCTTGAGATGCGTGCCCTGCGCGAGGAAAACACCAAGCTCCGTGAAGAACTCGGCATTCGCTACGAGTTCGCGAACATCATCGGACGCAGCCCCGCCATGCAGGAGATCTTCTCCACCATTACGCGCGTGGCCCCCACGCGAGCCACCGTGCTGCTCGCGGGCGAAAGCGGTGTCGGCAAGGACCTTATCGCGCGAGC
Organism: Bryobacteraceae bacterium; assembly: GCA_035634155.1. GTDB lineage: Bacteria > Acidobacteriota > Terriglobia > Bryobacterales > Bryobacteraceae > DASQDN01. The sequence goes on from DASQDN010000608.1 coordinate 9,454, forward strand.
GATTCACTTCCACTCGCCCCGCCGCGACCGGCCTTTCGTGAAGATCAACTGCACCGCCCTCCCTGAGAACCTCATGGAAAGCGAGCTCTTCGGTTATGAGAAGGGGGCTTTCACCGGAGCCGTCACCAGCAAGCCGGGCAAGTTCGAACAGGCCGATACCGGCACGGTTATGCTCGACGAAATTGGCGACGTGCCGCCGGCCATTCAGGTCAAACTCCTGCGTGTGCTGCAGGAGCGTGAGCTCGAACGCCTCGGCAGCAACAAGACCAGGCATATTGACGTGCGTGTCATCGCCGCCACGAATGTTGACCTGCGCATAGCTCTGGAAAACGGAGCCTTCCGCGAAGATTTGTACTATCGCCTCAACGTGCTGCCGCTGAATATCCCGCCGCTGCGGCAACGTAAGGCGGACATCCCGTATCTCGCCGACCACTTCGCCAGCAAGATCGGCAAAGACATGGGCCGCGCCTGCGCCATCAGCGACTCGGCTATGGAGAAGCTGATGAACTACGACTGGCCGGGCAACGTCCGAGAGCTGGAGAACGCGATCGAGCGAAGCATCGTCTTATGCGGAGGCGACGTCCTGCGAGCCGAAGACATCCGCCTCGACGAAAATCGCAACCGCCCAGCCCACACGACCAACTTCCTGCCCGAAGGCATGAACCTCGACCAATACGAGCAGTCCATCATCCGCGAAGCCTTGAAGCGAGCCGGCGGCAACAAAAGCCAGGCCGCCCGCCTCCTCGGCATCACCCGCAACGCGCTACGTTACCGGTTGTCGCAAATGGGCATCGAAGACGCCGCCGCGTCAGCGAACTAAGCAGGCCCAATTTTCAGAACGAAAGCCGTAAACCGAGCTGAACCTGTCGTGGATCAAACGCGCCCGTCTCGCGCCCGAAGCTCGCCAGCGGAACTCCGACCCCATTCCCGATCACATTGTTCGGCGCGGCCTTGTTCGCGCGATTCAATCCGTTGAAACCCTCTGCCAGCACTTGCACGCGCAAGCGATCGGACACCAGGAACGACCGGCTTAGCCGCACATCCAGGCTGGCGTAATTGAAGCCCCGCGCGGTGTTGCGACCCACGCCCAAAGGGCGATCATTCAAGTTCGTATCCCCGTTGCGGTCGAAGTTCAACTGCACGTTGTATGGCAGCGCCGACGTATAGCGAAACATCGGCGACAACTGCCAGCCCCGCCAATCGAGCACTCCCGCTACAGTCAGCCTGTGACGCTGGTCGTTGTCCGACAACCCTCGATCGTCGCGAACGTTCGCGCTGTCCTGAGGCGAACTGAAGAAGGAGCTGCCGACGTTGTCAATTGCCTTGGACAAGGTGTACGCCACCTGAAACTCGGCCGCCCGCGACAAGCGGCTGCGCATCGACACGAGCAGGCCGTTGTAGTACGAATCGCCCCCGCCTTCATAGCGGCTGATATTGCCGAATCGGCTATCGGGTCGTCCAAGATTGATCGCCGTCGCCGAGGTCGGCACGTTCACATTGCGTGACAGAATCAGATGCAAACCACGCACCCACTGATATCCGGCCGAGACAGTAGTGCCCGATCCGAATTGCCGCTCGACTTCAAAGCTCGCCTGATGAGAGTAGCTGCTTTGAATCGCGGGGTCGATGGTGGTGATGTTGACAAACTGGCCCGAGGGGAACTCCTGTAAACGAGCCGGGAACACCGGCGCTCCAGGCTGACCGAAGGCGAGGAGAGCGACTCGATACTTGCTCCCGTCGCGCTGCAAAGCATTGGAAGTCGCGCGCAATGGAATGCGATCGTAGTACAGACCATAGCTGCCGCGAAGGACCATGTTCCGCCTTCCCGGAGCCCAGGCGATGCCCAAGCGCGGCGCGATATTGTTCCCGTCGAGCCGAATGGGCGAAGGCAGCATCTGCACGTCGTATCGCACGCCCAGGTTGAGCGTGACATTCGCCAGCGGCTTCCATTCATCCTGTACGAACATCGCGTAGTTCGGATTCGACTGGAACTGCTCCGGATCCCCGAACGCTTGTTGGAACGTGTTGTAGCGGCCTGTCGCAAAGGTGGCCAACGAAGAGAACGCGTACACGGGCGCGAGCTGGGAGGACGGAAACGTGATCGAAAGACGATTCAGAATTGTGTCGAACCCTACCTTGGTCACGTGGCCTCCGCGATGAAACGAAGCCGTGACGCTTCCCTGTACGGTCTCCGCATCGCGGGCTGTAGGAGAACTCGTCGATGCGCCGAAGTTCGCCACGCCAGCGATATTCACCGATGGCCCGACAGTGTCATTCCCCGGCGCCGTCAACTGACTGCGCGTGAACTGAAAGCGGCTCTCGATCAGGTTGCGAGCCGACGGCGTGAACAGATGACTCAGCGCAATCGTGTGATCGCGGTCGGCAAGTGAGGTCCCCCGCGACACTGCGTTGAGTCCGCCCACATTGCGGGCGTTCTCGCTCGCAATGTCGTACAGGGTGTAACGTGCCGTTAGTTGCTGTCGATCTCCAAGGTTGTAGTCAGTCTTAACGAAGAGATTGGTCGTATCCCAACCGGTGCCGTATTGGCCCGTCTCCACCGGAGCGTTGGGCATGGCCGCCCGGATTGCGTCCACGTTCACGGGAGCAATGGTGACAAAGCCCGCCGCGTTGCGCCGAGTCTGCTCGAAATTGGAGAACAGGAAGGCGCGGTTTGCGCGCAGCCTTCCGCCGGCCGAGGCGCCGTACTGCGCTTGCGTCAGCGGGTCCTTCGATCGCGCCAACGGATGCCGCGCGTCCAATCGCTGATTGCGCACGAAGCCATAGCCGCGGCCATGCCACTCGTTTGAACCCGAGCGCGTGACGATGTTGATCACTCCGCTGGAGGCTCGACCGAACTCGGCGTTGCCGCCTGCGTTGATGATCTGGAACTCGCGGATCACTTCCTGGCTGAACGATGTGCCTGCAAGTCCAGCGGCATCGTCATTCGCGGACAATCCATCCACCACAAACGAATTGCTCAGATTGCGCTGCCCGGAGACGGACAGCCCCGAGCCGGACACGGCCGACGTTTCGGCGAACTGCTGCGGCAATCCAGTGTTGGCTCGCGCGACGCCAGGGGCAAGGAGCGCCAGGTCGAGGTAGTTGCGGCCATTCAGCGGCAGCGAATCTAGCGCCACCGGGCTGATCGACTGCGACATCTGCGTCTTGGCCGATTCGACCAACTCCACGCGCTCGGTCACTTCGACGGCATCCTGCCTGCCTGCGGCACGAAGCGTTACAGCCATGTCGAGCGCCTGCCCGAGCGACAGGCTGATGCGGCGTTCCACGCGCTCAAGCTGGGGGGCCGAGATAGTTATCGCGTACTCGCCCGGACTGAGATGTAAGAACTGGAAGCGACCGTCGGCGTCGCTCGCCTGCGTTACGGTCCGGCCGCGGCCGGTATCCCGCGCTTCGACTACCGCGGCGGAAACCGGCGACTCTGACGTATCTAGAATGCGCCCGCCGAGTGTGGCGGACGTGATGGCTTGTTGCGCAGCGGCATGGCTCTGGATAACAACCGAACAGAGCAAGGCGCGCAGAAGCAAGTCGACGCTGCTTCGCACGAGAACCTCCTGAAACTGAACTGAGTGGGTGAGGCCGCTAGGGATTCAACTCAGGGCAGGAGGCGGAGGTCGCTGGAATCGGGTGAGCGACCCTTGGGAAACGGCAAATTGCAGAACGAACCGGATTTCGCGAAAGTGGCTTACGAATGTTTCGCTTGCAGACCTATCTTGCGCCAAATCCGCAACTACGGGCGCCACCGAGGGGCTGGCCGAACAGGTGTCCCCACACGCCGGGACGGCACCGACGGACGGCCCTGCCTTCGACGACGACTTACGACAGCAACAGTCCTTCGACTTCCGCTTGCAGCACGCCATCGGCGCGCCGCCGTCGCCATGGAACGCACGGGCCGCCGCAGGCGCGACAGCAAAGGCTGCCAGCCAAAAGGCGACCACAAGTGCAAGCAAACGGCGCAACGGCATCTAGTGTAGCAGGATCAGGCTTTCGCCCTAGCGCCCTTGCGCCCGAAGGTGAAGTAGATCACCAGGCCGATCAGCAGCCAGGCAAAGAAGCGAATCCACGTCTCCAGCGGCAATCCGAGCATCAGCAGCAAACAGCAGGCGATGGACAAACCAGGGATCAGGGGCACCAGCGGCACTCGGAAGCCGCGCTTGCGGTCCGGCTGGCTGCGGCGCAAGGCAATCACGCCAGCGGAAACCACGATAAAGGCGAACAGGGTCCCGATGTTTGAAAGGTCGGCGAACGTGCCAATGTCCCACACGCCGGCGGGAATTCCGACGGCGAGTCCGGCGACCCAGGTGCTGATATGCGGTGTTTTGAAGCGCGCATGCACCCTGGAAAAGTGCGAGGGCAGCAGCCCATCGCGTGACATGGCGAACCACACCCGCGCCTGACCGTATTGGAACACCAGCAAAGACGAG
>DASQDN010000609.1:0-1929 GCA_035634155.1 Bryobacteraceae bacterium
GATGGTTTCCACACGATCACACCCGCACTGCAGGCGATGGGACAGCGCCATACCTCTTACGGAGTGCTTCCTCGTCACTACCAGCTCGTTGAGAACGCGCTCATCTGGGCGCTTGGTCAGGCGTTGGGAGCATCATCGAACTCGGAGGTATTGACGGCTTGGCGGACACTGGTGCGGGATGTGAGCGCAGCGAGGTTGGCAGGAGCGAATCAGGTGATGGTTGCCGTACAAGAAGCGCCGACGATCGATGAGTCGCCTTCAAACAAAAAAGGCCGGCTTCCCCTTTGAGGAGGAAGCCGGCCCACGGTTGGTCAGATCAGAACTGGAAGCGCGTCATCAATTGCACGATGCGTGGATCCCGAACGGCTGTCACAGCGCCGAAGCCGGTCGGATTCACCCATAGATTCCTGGCGGCATCGAATGTGGGCAAATTGCTTGGCGTCGTGCTTTGCAGGTTCGCGTAGTTCGCAGTTCTTTGAATATCGCTGAACTGCGTGTGATTGAAGACGTTGAACGCGTCGATACGGAACTGCAGGCTGGCGCGTTCTTTAATGCTGAAGGCTTTCTGAAGAGAAAGCGTCCAAGTATTGATCCCCGGCCGGATGAAGTAGCGATTGGGTGCTTCCATGCCGATCTGGGCCAGCGGGTTCTCCGCGCTGCCGGCCGTGGGCGGCAGGAAGGCGGATGGATTGAGTTGGTGATACGGGTCCTTGGTGAAGCCCGCAGTCGGATCGCCGATCAGCCGTATGCGAGCGCCTTCTGTGAACGAACCGGTCAGGTTCTCGTTGTTGATACCCGGGATGCTGAAGCTGATGTTGTCCGGTTGTCCGGTCTGGTATTGGAACACACCGGAAAGCTGCCAACCGCCCAACGTATGTTTCACGACCGCGTTGCTTCCCGCAAACACCGGGATCTCATACACCCAGTTGACCGCCAGATTGTGCGCACGATGGAAGTCGGCGAGCCCGTAGTTAGCCTTCCGGTTGTTCTCATCGATACGTTGGAAGTCGCCGTCGCCGCTCGCCGTAGTGAGCGCTTTGCTCCAGGTGTACGACAAGCCGAAGAAGAGGCGGCTCGCCATTCTCCGATTCACCGTGACCTGCAGCGAGTTATAGTTCGCGCTCGCATCGGCCTTGTAATAGGTGATATCGCCGAAGCCCATGTAGGGCCGCAGGAAATCACGGTTGGTCACGCTTGCGTTCTCCGGCTTGAATCGCGTGCCGTATGGAATCGCGTTCAGATTTACCTGCGCCTGCAGGTGACGAGAGAGTGAGCCAACGTAGCTGGTATCCAGAACGAGTTCGAAGGGAAGCTTGTACTGAATGCCGAACTGGTAGTTATATACCGTCGGAACTTCGCCGCCGACATCGAAAGAGCGAAGGCTGGGAACAGCCGCCAGCGCCACGCCGCTATTCAACTCGCTCACCAACCCGTAGTTGACTTGAGCGGGTACGGCATTCGGCGGATTGTTCGTCATCGCAAACGCGCGATTGCCCTGATACCGGTCATAGAAGATACCGCCGCCGGTGCGAATAACGAGTGTTTGGTTGCCCAGTACGTCGAAGGCAAGACCAAACCGGGGCCCGTAGTGAATGCCACGATCCCGCATCAGGTACTTGCTCACGCCGTTCTCGCCACCGATGACGACGCCGTTTAGGAAGTTCCCGCTGTTGGGTACCACTCGACCGACGGCGAAGGATCCCAGCGTTTGGCCCGTGGCGCGATCGACGGCAACGCTGTTGCCATTCGCGTCTGTACCGGGGTAGTACAAGCGAACGGCCTGCGCCGGGTTGTAGTTTTCCGGACGGAAGCCGGATGCGAGTCCAGTGGACTCGTATTGAGGCTGAATCCACGCGAAGCGCATGCCGTAATCCAGCGTCAAACGCCGCGTGATCTTCCAGGTGTCCTGCACGTACCACTCGGCATTGA
>DASQDN010000610.1:0-14666 GCA_035634155.1 Bryobacteraceae bacterium
GCAGAAAGGTGAATTTATCGACTGCCGCTTTGGTGCTCTGACTGCGGTGATAGGGGTCGCGGCGGAAGACGATTCGGAGAGCTTTTACCTTCAGGTCAGCGGGCAGTGCCGGTACCGCGAACTCCAACGATTCCGGCCCGCTCGACTCCAAACCGAAGATCTCAGTTCCAAGTTCGTAGCTGCCGCTCGGTGTGACCAGAATCAGAGTCGCGGACGAGGGAGAGCGCTCTCCTGTGCTCAAGCTGACCTGGATTCGGCCGCAATGGGTCAGGTCGAGGGGTGGATTCAAAGCCTGGTAGGCCTCGGTCTCGATCGACCCTCCGGCCATGCTCACGTACGCGGCATCGAGTGGCGTACCTTTCAGTACCGCTGAATCGGCTTGGACGTGACCTGAGGAAGCGGGGAACACGTGGTACTCGCCCGTGAACTGAATCACCATCGGTCGCGATGCAAGAATGCCGCGGCGGGAAGCGGGCAGCAGGTCGAAGGCTTCGATCTTCGCCGGTGTCGTGTCCGGCCGCAGAATCACGCCGGGCACCAGGCTCGTGCCGGGCAGCGGCTTCAGATTGTTTGCATCAACTCCGCCCGTCAGCGGCATAAACGACGGCTTCTTAGGCGGCGCCGCCATCGTCACCCTCGGCGTATGGACGATCCGGAATTGCAGCACGGTTAGCGTGACAGCCCCAATGAGCATGGAGGCGGCAGCTCGCCGAGAACCGGGAGCGCGAGGACCCCACCACCAGGCAATCGGCGCCACCGCCGCTGCAACGAGCAAAGCCGCAAGCAACGGCCTACTGACAACCGCCGCGACGAACCCGGCTTGCAGCAGCAAGGAAGCTCCGATCAACGGAAGCGTGCGGGTGAAGAACACATCCAGAACCGGCGTCTCGCCCTTGCGACGTGCTGTTTTCACCTGCAGATGCCGAGGCGGGCGCGCCCCTACGAGTAAACGGATCGCCACCGCAGTCAGCGCGAGCCCGAAGAAAGCCTCCGCTACCGAAGAGCCCTGGAGGAACAGCCATGCCGGGACCAGCCACACGGCTGGAATAGCCGCCCGAGCCGCCGCCCCGACCAGATCCGCGAAATCATCGTAGGAAGTGGCTGCAAACACCCCCATCAATACCAGGGAGCCGATCGCCCAAACGGCCGCGACGCTAAGCAGCGTCAGAAGCATCTCGGCGCGAGTGTAGCACCGTCAGGGTTGTACCGTGGTAATGAGTGCGATTCCAGATTCAGGCGGAATGCCCGGTTACGCGGGCTCGAGCGGGACTGATTCATACCGACCACGGGACCATCCCTACCCCGATCTTTATGCCGGTCGGCACCCAGGCTACCGTGAAGGGCGTCAGTCCGGCGCAACTGCTCGACGAGGTGGACCCGCCGATCCTCCTGTCGAACACCTACCACCTGTACCTGCGACCCGGCCATGAGACCGTGCGCCGGCTCGGGGGCCTGCACAAGTTCATGGGGTGGCCCCGAGCCATTCTGACCGACTCCGGTGGGTTCCAGGTCTTCAGTCTCGACTCCCTACGCAAGATCTCAGAGGAAGGGGTACTCTTCCAGTCCCACCTCGACGGCTCACCCCATATGTTCACGCCCGAGTCGACCGTGGATGTTCAACTGGCCCTAGGGTCCGATATTTGTATGGTGCTTGACGAGTGCCTGGGATATCCCGCGACACGCGAAGCTACCAAAGTCTCGATGGATCGCACGATTCGGTGGGCGAAACGTGGCGTCCAGCACTGGCGCGAGCGGATGCAATCGATCGACTCGCTGCACGCGCTGTTCCCGATCGTACAAGGTGGCATGTTCGCCGACCTTCGTGCCGAGTGCGTTCGCGAACTGCTGGACCTGGATGCGCCGGGCTATGCGATCGGAGGGCTTTCGGTGGGTGAACCCCGGGACCTGAGCCAGGAAATGACTGAAGCTGCCGCGCCGCTGCTGCCGAAGGACAAACCGCGCTATGTCATGGGGGTAGGGATGCCGGACGAGCTTCCCGAGTACGTGTCGCGCGGAGTCGACATGATGGACTGCGTGCTGCCGTCCCGCAATGCGCGTAACGGCTATCTCTTCACGTCCGAAGGCCGCGTCATCATCAAGAACGCCCGGTTCAAGGACGACCCCCGCCCCGTCGATCCCGCTTGCAAGTGCTACACCTGCCGCACGTTCAGCCGCTCCTACCTCCGACATTTGTTTTTGGCGGGCGAGATCTTATATAGTACGCTTTCGACGATCCACAACTTACGGCGCTACCTTGACACAATGCGGCAGATGCGAGACGCTATTTTATCCGGGACTTTTCCTGACTTTCTCAGTACATCCCGTCGCGGTCCTGCGTCGGCTGACTCCGAATAACGTTGATGCCTGAAGCTTTCCTGGCGTTCTTACTCCAAACCGTCCCCGCGACCACTAGCTGGCTCGGCTTCCTGCCGATGATCCTGATCTTCGCGATCTTCTACTTTCTTCTGTTTCTGCCCATGCAGCGCCAGAAGAAACAGCAGCGCGAAATGCTCGCCAGCTTGCAGAGCGGACAGGTGGTTCACACCACCGGCGGCATCGTGGGAACCATAGTTTCTCTCAACGCCGAAGATGATACTCTTGTATTAAGGGTCAAGCCAGACAACGTTAAGCTTCAAATAGCACGACACGCTGTGGCAGGCCTCATTTCCGAAAAGTAATATAGTTTACATAGTTTCTGGACTAGGGTACGAATGGACAAGAGCTTGAGAACGAAAGCGGTCGTGATTGTGGCCGTCATCCTGATTTGCATCTACGGAATGATTGGCCTTCCGAAGTCCAAGGACGAGTTGGTCCAGAACTGGAACAACAACATCAAGCTAGGACTTGACCTGCGCGGTGGCAGCCATCTGGTGTTGCAGGTTCAGGTACAGGATGCGTTCGTCGCCGAAGCGCAGCAGGTTGTCGAAGGTTTGAAGGACGCCCTCAGCAAAGCCGGAGTCACCTACTCGGCCATCGAGAATAGCGAGCCGAAGACCATCGAGCAAGCAGACCAGATTGCGATCACCATTCGCGGTGTACCGCCGGAGAAGGCGGGCACGCTCCGTACCGTTGTCCAGGAGAGAGCTCCCACGTGGACGATGTCTTCGGCCGGACAGGATTACATCCTGAAGATGCCGCAGACCGAAGCGCTCGACCTGCGCCGCCGCACGGTGCAGCGGACTATCAACACGATTGAGACGCGCGTCAACGGCCTCGGCTTAGCGGAGTCTGCTGTTCAGCCGCGCGGCCGGCAGGAAGGCGAGGGCGAGATCCTGGTGCAGTTGCCGGGTGTTGACGATCCTGCACGCATCAAGCAAATCCTGCAAACCGCCGCCGTCCTGGAATTGTACGAAGTGAAAGACGGTCCGTTCACCAGCGAGGAAGAGGCCCGTGCCAAGCACGGCGGAATCCTGCCTTTGAATACCAAGTTGATCCAGGGACAGGCTCGATCGGAAGTGAACACCGGATGGATGCTGGTGAACCGCACTCCCGTCGTTCGGGGCACCGATTTGCGCGATGCCAAGCCTCTCCAGAGCCAGACCGGTGGATGGGAAACGCAGTTCATCTTGACTCAGGATGCAGGCCGTCGGTTTGAGCGCTTCACGGAAGCCAACATCGGCAACCGACTGGCGATCGTCCTCGACAACAAGTGGCGGCTGGCTCCGACAATCAACGGCAAGATCGGCGACACGGGCGTGATTACGAACATGGGCGGCCAGCAGGACGCTACCGACACCGCCCTCGTGCTGAGCTCAGGTTCGCTCCCGGCGAGCCTGGTTTACCTGCAGGAAAGCACGGTCGGTCCTTCGCTCGGAGCTGACTCTATCCGCCAGGGCTTTGTTGCCGGCGTCGTGGGAATCGTGGCCGTCGTTCTGGTGATGCTGCTCTATTACAAGAAGGCGGGCATCAATGCGACTCTGGCGCTGATTCTGAACGCCCTTATTCTGATTGCTGCTCTCGCCTACTTCGGCGCGGTGCTGACTCTGCCCGGCATTGCGGGTATCATTCTGACCATCGGTATGGCGGTGGACAGCAACGTTCTGATCTTCGAGCGCATTCGTGAGGAGCTGCGAAACGGCAAGGCTGTAATCGCCGCAGTCGAGCAAGGGTTTGCGAAAGCGTTTGTCACCATCGTCGACACCCACGTGACCACGGTGGTATCGTGCCTGTTCCTGTTCATGTTCGGAACCGGCCCGGTGAAGGGCTTCGCGGTCACCCTAGTGATCGGTCTGCTGGCCAATGTCTTCACCGCGGTGTTCGTCTCGAAGTTCATCTTTGACTGGGAGTTATCGGGTAAGCGCCAGGTCACGAGCCTGAGCATCTAGGTCTGGATCTCGTGGAAGCAAAGTACTGTTTTGTAAGTTTCGAGCTGGATCTAAACTCAACAAAGGATTAACGGGAACTCATCTCCCAAGGCCGGTGTCTAAACCAACTAGATGCCGGAAAGATCAGATTCATGCAGTTATTCAAGAACACGAATTTCGACTTCCTCGGCAAAAAGTGGCCGTTCATCATCGCTTCAATGGTGCTGATGTTCGCGGGCATTGGGAGCCTGGTAATGAAGGGCGGGCCGCGCTACGGTATCGATTTCCGCGGCGGCACGCTCGTGTATGTAAAGTTCGCCGACCGTCCCCCGATTGAGCGTTTGCGCTCGGCGTTGAGCGCTAAGCTGGGTGGCGTGCCCGAAGTGCAGGAAGTGACCGGTACCAACGAGGTCATCATCGGCACCGAGATGCGGGACGAAAAGGAACAGGAGCGTGGCCGTGCGGCGATCCTGGAAACCCTGGCGACCACGACTGGAGCTCAGCAATCCGGAAAGCTGGACGTGAACAATACGGGTGCCGGCGCTTTGGCCGATCGTTTACGTGGACCGCTCGCTGGGGCGGGTGTTTCATTGTCCGAGCCGCAGTTGCAGGATCTGGCGACCAACATCAGGACCTTCCGCGATGAGGCTCCCCGGTCGGGCGTGGTGAAAAGCGTAGACGATCTACGGGCAGCGCCTGGGGTGACTCCGCAAATTCTCCAGGTTCTCAAACAGGAGCTTGACGCGGCGCCGTACGGCATTCGAAATATCGAAATTGTCGGACCGAAGATGGGTGAAGAGCTGCGGCGGCAGGCGTTGTACGTGGTGCTGGCGGCGCTGGCGGGAATGCTGATTTACATCGCGTTCCGATTCGAATGGATTTATGGTGTTGCGGCTGTGCTCGCCGTGTTTCACGATACGCTTGTCACCATCGGAATCTTCTCTATCATGAACGAGGAGATTACGCTGACAGTAGTGGCGGCGCTGTTAACGCTGGTCGGCTATTCGATGAACGACACCATCGTGGTATTCGACCGGATTCGAGAGAATCTGAAGTTGAGCAAGCGGGGCTCGTTCCCCGAGTTGGTGAACGCAAGCATCAACCAGACGCTGAGCCGAACCATCCTGACCTCGGGCTTGACCTTTCTGACGGCGTTGTCGTTGCTGGTCTTCGGCGGGCCGGTGCTGCGAGGCTTCTCGCTCGCTCTGGTGATCGGGATTCTGATCGGTACATACTCGTCGGTGTTCATTGCCAGCCCGATCGTGATCTGGGCTCGGGACTGGTTGGAAGGCCGTAAGCATAATCGCCAGTTGGCGACCTCGCAGGCGACCCCGCTACGAGGCCGCGCGCCGGCAAAAAGCGCGAAGTGAGTGTGGTTTTTAGTGGTTTGAGTTTATCTCCGCGTCGGACCTAAGCGATTCGCCGGCGCGGCGGAAAGGATGGGTGCACATATGTTTGAGCAGACCTTTGTAGAAGGCGCCAACGCGACACGCAAAGCCTCGTCGGTCTTCATGTCGTTGGTCATTCAATGCGCTCTGGTCGTAACGGCGATCCTGATCCCGTTGATCTACACCGAGAGCCTCCCTAAAACACAATTAACAGGATTTCTGGTGGCTCCGCCTCCGCCGCCTCCGCCACCTCCGCCGCCGGCCGCTGCTCCTGTCAAGGTAGTGAAGGTTGCGCCCCGGCAGTTCGACGCGGGTCGTTTGACCGCCCCGAAGGCGATCCCGAAAGATATCGCGATGATCAAGGAAGACGACCTTCCGCCGGTGGCAGCCAACGCCGGTGTTGTCGGCGGCGTTCCGGGCGGTGTACCCGGCGGCGCGCCCGGCGGCGTCATTGGAGGTATCATCGGTTCGGTCCCCTCCGCCGCTCCTCCACCTCCTCCAGTCAAGGAAGCTCCCAAGCCCGTGACTCCGAAGAGCATCCGCGTCGGTGGTAACGTCCAGGCCGCGAAACTGATCCGGCAGCCCAAGCCCGTGTATCCTGCTCTCGCAAAGCAGGCCCGCATTCAGGGAACGGTTCGCTTTAACGCGGTGATCGGCCGTGATGGCCAGATCGCGAATCTCACCCTGGCCAGCGGCCACCCGCTTCTGGTTCCGGCGGCCACCGAAGCAGTCCGCCAGTGGGTGTATCAGCCGACGACCCTCAACGGCGAACCCGTCGAGGTCGTGACCCAGATCGACGTGAACTTCACGCTGAGCCAGTAATCTGGATCGGTGAAGGAAAAGACAGTCCGTTTTTAACTTAACTCAACTCGCAGGAGAGATAACACCAATGTTGCTTAATTTGCAGGTATGGGCACTGATGCTCCTTCAGGAAGGCGGTGTCGCATTCGATCCCATGTCCATGTGGAACCAGATGACATGGCTCGGAAAGGCCGTCGTTATCACGATGTTCATCATGTCGGCCTGGTCCATCGGCGTCATGATCGACCGTCTGCTCGCGTTTAACGCGGCTCGCAACCAATCGCGGGCGTTTGCTCCCGCGGTTGCCGGCGCGCTCCGTGAAGGAAAGCTCGACGAAGCAATTAAGATTGCCGACCGCTACAAGAAGAGCCACCTGGCCAAGGTTGTAGTCGCGGGTCTGCAGGAGTTCCGTTCGCATCAGGAAGGCGACCTTCCGGGTGAGGAAATCGAAGCATCCAAGCGCGCCCTGGATCGTTCGGAAGCCATCGTTCACGCTGAATTAAAGCGCGGTGTCAGCAGCTTGGCCACTATCGGTTCCACCGCGCCCTTCGTGGGACTGTTCGGCACGGTCGTCGGCATCATCAACGCGTTCCGCGGTATCGCGAGCGAAAAGTCGGCCGGTCTCGGCGCCGTTTCGGCTGGTATTTCGGAAGCGCTTGTCACCACCGCCGTCGGTCTGTTCGTCGCCGTCCCCGCCGTCTGGATGTTCAACTACTTCAACTCAAAGCTGGAAGCGTTCGACGTCGAGATGGGCAATTCGAGCTCGGAACTGATCGATTACTTCATCAAGCGTTCGCAGCGTTCGGTCCGCAAGGCCTAGTAGTTAGAAAGGGAGTTTGTCGCGAGTTGAGATCCGGCGCCTTGGCCAAACCAGGGCGCCGGGAATAGACTGCCAAATCCCAGGAAGAGGACAAAAAGATGGAGAAAAAGAAAGCATCCGATCCAGTAGCCGATATCAACGTCACGCCTATGGTGGACGTGATGCTTGTGCTGCTGATCATCTTCATTGTCATCACCCCGATGCTTTCCAAGGGCATCACGGTGGACATGGCGAAGACCAACAATCCTTCCCCGATGCAGGCTGCCGATAAGGAAGACGCGGTTGTTGTCGCCGTCAGCAAGGACGGACGGACGTATCTCGGCACTGACCAGATGACGCCCGACGCGCTGCCCGGTAAGGTTAAGGATTTGTTGACGAACCGGCTGGACAAGACGGTCTACTTACGCGCCGACGCCCGTTCCCGATACGAGAAGGTGGTGGAAGTTGTCGACAACCTCCGCGCGGCCGGCGTAGATCAGCTCGGTCTGTTGACAGAAGAGATTTCAAAAGAGGGCAAGCCCGCTGCTACCGAAACGGCTCCCGCAGGCGTTCAGTAGAGCTGCTATCGAGTTGAGTTAAAGGAGCGAATTACTATGGGAATGGCAGTAGGTGGGGGTAAAGGTCCCAAGTCCGAGATCAACATGACACCGTTGATCGACGTGCTGCTGGTGCTTCTCATCATCTTTATGGTGATCACGCCGCTCACGCCGAAGGGACTGGACGCGCTGGTTCCTCAGCCGAATCCGAATCCGAATCCGCCGGCCGGAGACGATCGCACTGTGGTCATCATCATCGATGCGGATCGCAAGATGATGCTGAACACTGAGCCGACCGACGCCGAGCGCCTGGGCGCAAGGTTGATGGACGTGTTCAAGACACGCGCGGAAAAGGTTGTCTTCGTCAAAGGCGATCCATCGCTCGAGTTCAGGGATGTTGCGCAGGCAATCGATATTGCCAAGGGCGCAGGCATTGACAAGATCGGCCTGATGACCGCAAAGATGGAGGCCGGTGAGTAGTCCCATGAAAAAGGCGAATGTTTCGATTCTCGCCTGTCTGGCGGTACTCTCGCTTGTGGCGACGGGTTGCGAGAAGCTGAAAGCGCGCGACCACCTGAACAAAGGCGTTCAGGCGTTCAAGGGCGCGAAGTACTCTCAGGCGGTAGATCATTTCAAGGAAGCGGTCCAGCTCGACCCGGAGTTCCCGACCGCGCGCTTGTATCTGGCCACGGCTTATATGAGCCAGTACATCCCGGGCGCGCCATCGCCGGAGAACCTGCAGAACGCGCAGGCGGCCGAGCAGGAGTTTCTGAAGGTTCTGGAAACAGATCCGAAGAACACAGTGGCGATCAGCTCGCTCGCGTCGCTGCACTACAACCAGGCAGCCGGCACCGATCCCGAGCAAAAAGCAAAGCAGTTCGAGGAAGCCCGGAAGTGGTATACACGGCTCGCCGAAGTGGAGCCGAGCAACAAAGAGGCTTACTATAGCTTGGGCGTGATCACCTGGGGCAAGTGGTATCCCGAACTGGGCGCCGCGCGCGCCAAGCTGGGCATGAAGCCGGAAGATCCGGGGCCGATCAAGGACAAGAAGATCCGCGATGAGCTGAAAGCCAAATGGAGCCCGGTGATTGAAGAAGGCATCAGGAACCTGCAAAAGGCGCTTGAAATCGACCCCGAGTACGATGACGCGATGGCGTACTTGAACCTGCTGATCCGTGAGCGCGCCGATTTGGCGGAGGACCCGGAGACCTACAAGAAGGACATCCAGACCGCCGACAATTGGGTGCAGAAAGCCCTGGAAACCAAGAAGATCAAGGCTGAACGGGTTGCCAACAAAGGCGCAGGCGCCACCGCTGAGTAACTCTTCCTTCACGATCGTTGTAAAAGCCGTCGGGTCTCACCCCGGCGGCTTTTTCGTTTACGGCGGGCGCTATCGCCGGTTCGGTATCATGGCTTGTTGACGCAGCGCACGATGGATCAGATCGGGCGGTACAAGATTCTGGGTGAGATCGGACGAGGCGCAATGGGTGTGGTTTACCGCGCCCAAGACCCGGCGATCGGGCGCGTCGTTGCGATCAAGACCATTCGGCTGCTGGAACTCGCCGACGCCTCCGAACGCGCGAAACTCCGCGAGCGGTTGATGCGGGAAGCGCAATCGGCCGGTGTGCTTTCCCACCCGGGCATTGTCACCATCTACGACGTGGGCGAAGAAGGCGACCTGAACTACATTGCCATGGAGTTCGTCGACGGGCCGACTTTGGAGCGAAGCATGCTCGCCGCGCCCCCTGACGGAAACCTTGTACTCGGCGTGCTGGCCCAAACCGCGGCTGCCCTCGATTACGCGCACAAACGCGGCATCGTTCACCGCGACATCAAACCAGCCAACATCATGCTCCACGAGGGCGCAACCGCCAAGATCACGGACTTCGGCGTCGCGCGCTTTCAGTCGCACCAGATGACCCAGGCGGGGCTGATGGTGGGAACCCCTAACTACATGTCGCCCGAGCAGATTCAAGGCAAGCCTGTAGACGGGAAGTCCGATCAGTTTTCGCTTGCGGTAATTGCGTACGAGTTGTTCACAGGCGAGAAGCCGTTCACCGCCGAATCCATCCCGGCGCTCGCGTTCAAGATCGTGCAGGAGGATCCGCCACCGGTTCACCGGCTGAACCCAACCCTCGACTGGCCGGTAGACACGGTTCTCAAGCGAGCGCTTGCGAAGGATCCCGCCGACCGCTATCCCACGTGCAGCGACTTCGCGTTTGCGCTGGAGAACGCCTGTCGGGCTCGCAAGGATTGGAAGCCGGTGACGCCCGGAACCATGCAGAGTATGCCGACACTGACGGCAAAGGCAGCCACGCCCGGGCCTGTACACGCTCGCGCAGCGGCGCCAGTGGTCACGGCGACCCCGATTACCGCGCGCGCCTCCGAGTCGGTCTCCGGGCCTGACGACGAAGAAGTTCCTCCGCCCAGAGCTTTACGTGTGGCCAGGAATCTAGCGCTCGCAGCCGTGATTATTGCCGGGGTGTTGTTCGGCGCATTGCAGCTTTTCGACAACGACGGTCCAGCGGCCCCGGCGCCCGAGCTTGAAGCCGTCGACTCATCGCGCGCAGGCAGGCCGAGCCCGATGGGACCTCAGATTGAGGATCTGACGACAGGTCAGGCAGCGCCGCCCTCCGAGCAGCCATCCCCCGCCACCACGGGAGCGTCGCCGGAGGCGCCGCAAGCTCCCAGAGCTACGGAACGCCCGAAGCCGCCGACCGTGGCCCCGGCCGCCACCCGACTGGTGACGAACCCGCCGGGCGCCCGCCTGATCGTGGACGGGAATCCGGAATATACGTGTATCTCGCCTTGTACGGTTGAATTACCGCGCGGGCGTCACACCATCGCTGCCACGCTTGACGGGTTTCGCCGCACACTCAAGATCTTCGAAGCGCCGAACGAGCCGGAGATCTTCATGAACCTGGACCGGACAAGCGGCACGCTGGTGGTTCGCTCCGAACCCCGAGGAGCCACCATCCTGGTGGACGGGCAGGCTTGGAAGGAGAGGACTCCGTCCTTGCTGACGCTGCCCACGGGACCTCATACGATCGAGGTAGTGCATGACAACCGGCGCGAAACTCACCAGGTCACAATCCGGGAGTCAATTATCACCAATCTTGCGGTCAATCTTCTCGATCCCTAGCGGAATCGCCGGATTATATAATTACCTTCGGATCCATGAAGCCGAAATCGGACCCGCGCGAGTGGTATCGCGAGGAAGAACTTGCGTGCGAAAAGGCACGGCGGAAGATGCAATCCGGCCGGCGCGCGCATCTGATGCCGGTGTACGTAGCGGCTGCACTGGTCGCGGCGGGCGCGATCTACCTGCTCCTGATTGTGGCCGGTAAACTGGAGCCCGCCTGGGCTCCTTAAGTGGCCCGCTTTCTCCAAAGATCCAAGTCTCGGGTCAAGCGTTGTCGAACGCTGGTGAACTGAGGATCCTCATATCGATTGGTCTTCTCGCGAGCGTCAGCCGCCGTATCGTACAGCTCGTTGGGACCTTGCCCGTCATTGCGAAGCACCAGCTTATAGCGTGCGTCGCGAGCCATGGACATCTTCGACAACTGCCCGAACGCGAGGTTTCGCCACGGCTGGTTTTTCGGCAGCGGATCGCGCTTGGCCACTGCGAGAAAGCTCCGGCCCGGCAAGTTGCGATTGGCCGGAGGAGCAATCGCCGCGGCTTCGCATAATGTCGGAAATACGTCGTAGCCTCCCACAACTTCGGGCGCCATCTCCGCGGTTGGGACTTTGCCCGGCCAACTCAGAATAAAGGGAACGCGCACAGCTTCGTCGTACATGTTGGGCGGGTCCGAGGCGAGGCCGTCACTCCACAGGCCGTGGCGTCCCAGCAGGTAGCCGTTGTCGGACGTGAACAGAATTAGCGTATTGTCCCACAGGCGAAGATCTCGCAGCTTGCGCAGAAGGCTTGGGATCTGGTCGTCGATTTCGGTGACGTAGCCTGCGAATCGGCGAAGGCTTGAGGTGATGTCGGCCAGCATCTCCTTCCCGGCCGTCGCGGCGACAGCCGGTCTTTCCCATCCGATCGTGTCGAATGAGGTGTTCGCGTACATGTCGCGATAGTGCTGAGGAAGACCGGGGTCAAGCGGGTGGGGCTGCGGATAAGCGACGGTGAGAAAGAACGGCGCGCCCGTGGCCGAATACCGGTCGAAGAACTCTCCCGCACGCTGGGTGATCAGGTCCGGCAGGTGTCCAGTTTCTTTGACCGCCTGTCCGTTGAGGCTCATCTCGGGATTGCCCAATGGACTTGCGTCGCCGCGCGTGGTGTATGAGTATTTGAACCCGTGGCCAGGTTGCTCATCACTCCCCAGGTCCCATTTGCCGGCGTAGCCGCAGTTGTATCCGGCCGCGGCAAGCGCATCGGAGATCATCGCTTCGGTTTTCAACGGCGCCGCCACCGTCGCATCGTGAACGCCGTGCTGGGCGGGAGCGCGCCCGGTGAAAAGGGATGCGCGGCTGGGCGCTCCCACCGACGAGGCGGAGAAGGCATTGGTGAAGCGCAGCCCTCCCCGAGCCAGAGTGTCGATGTTGGGCGTGCGGATCTCCTTGTTGCCATAGCAACCGAGCATCCAGGAGCCGATGTCGTCGGCCACAATCACAAGAATGTTGGGGCGCTGTACGGGTTGATTGCGCTGGGCATTCGCGGCGGCCCCGGCAGCCACCGAAGAAAGCAGGAATTGTCTGCGGTTCACTCTTCTAGAGTACGTCGGCAAATCCGCGCTTCAAATGCCGGAAGAAGACCCCGCCGATGAAGAATGCTGTCAGCGCGCAACCGGACAGGATCGCGAGTTCGTTCCAGTCAGGCGCACGGTAGGAAAGCAGCCGCTCGCGGTAAGCATTTACGACGTAGGCAAGCGGGTTATATCGGATCAGGAAGCGGGCGTTCTCCGGCACCTGTTGTTCGCTGATGAAGATCGGCGTCATCCAAAACCAAAGCGTCAGCACGACTGTGAGCACCTGCGCCGTGTCCCGGATGTACACCTGCAAACTGGAAACGATCCAGCCAATCCCGACAGCGAAGATGCCCAGCAGCAGCATGTAAACCGGCAGCAGGAGAGCCATGGCGCTAACGCCTCCCGTGACCACCGCCACCACCGCGATCGCGAGCGCAAGCGCAAGAAGGTGGCTAAGCAGCGACGACAGGAAGATGGATACCGGCAGGATCTCCGACGGGAAAACCGTCTTCGTGATCAGGTTCGAGTTTTCGAGCAGAGTGGTGGAACAGCGCGTCACCGTCTCGGTGAAGAGCAACCAGGGCAGGTAGCCGGTGAAGAGGTAGACGGTGTAGTTATCAGTGACCTCGCCGGCCGGCAGGGGCATCTTCAGACAGATTTGGAAGACGTAGGTCCAACTAAGGATCATCACCAGTGGATGGATGAGTCCCCACAGCCAACCCGCGGCGGAGCCGACAAAGCGCTTCAGGAAGTCGCGCTTAACGAGTTCGATCAGGAGGGTGCGGCCCGAGAAAAGATTCCGTAAGAAATGCTTGCCCGGGAACCCCGCCACGCTAGTATTCGCCCGTCATTCGATCGAGCCAGTCCGAGATACGGGCGGTGACAGCGAACTGCTCGTCGAGCAAATAGGAGATCATAGCTCCCAGGAGAATCAATAGACAGGCGAGTGGAAGATCCATGGGCATACACCATTGCTATCGGCGGGGCCGTAGCGCAGGATTAGTTCAGAAAGTGTAACTCGAATTATAGCAGGGGATGCCGCGGGAAAAGATTGGCGGCGGCGCAAGTTCGGCTAACGCCGCCGCTGTTCGACTATCTTCGGAGGGTGGCTTTAACGTTGACCATTCCACCGGGTTGCACGTTGAGATCGCGCGACCACACACTGGCGCCGCTCTTGACGGTGATCTTATGCAAGCCGGGCGAAAGCTTGGCCGTGCTCGGTGTATTGCCGATGAATCCGCCGTCGACCTCCACCTCGGCATCGGGAATGTCGGACGCGATCGTGACGTTGGCCAACGAAACGCTGGCAATCTCGACCGTGGATGGCGCGGCGTTCGGGACGGCCGAGGTAAGGCTGGAAATCACCTGAGGCGCGGTTGCGCCGCCGCGGCCGGACTTAATGATGTGCTCGGCGTCGGTGAATACCTCGATCACAATGCCTTTGTTAATGGTGACGTCCTTTCCTTTCCGCATCAGGAAAAACGGCGCCGCCGGCCAGAACAACACGGCCGCGCTGGCGGTCATTACGCCTGTGCTCATGCCTTTGCCTTCGCCTTGCTTCTTATGCATCGTGTAGCGGAGCGGCACTGATTCGCCATCGCCCGAGCGGACCTTATCGATGGAAAAGTCGAGCTTGCCCGAACGTCCCATGCTCCGCTTGGCGGAGGCGATGACCACTGTTCCTACGCAAGCGCTGCCTTGCGGGATTACGATCTGGTCATTCACTTTTACGTTCTCTGTTACTGAGAGCTGAACCTGTTGACCTTCATCGGCAGTTGCCGAAGAGATGGTTTGCTCCAGGCGGCACGCGACTCTGGTTCCACTCGGGACGACTACATCGCCCAAGCACAAGCTAGCCAGCGTGGCGGTCGCACACATGGCGCGGCTGATCGGATTGAAAAACATAAGTACCTCCGGGGGCACACAGCAGGAGCCCGAAATATGAAAAGTTCGCCGAAGACTTGGGTCCGCAAATTGGAGCAGGACATCCGGTCTTCGTTCCTTTCATAAACGCGCGAATCCGGAGCGGCAACGGCTCAAGCGATCGTGCCTATAATCGGTCAAGTACATGGCCGCCGCCCACGAGTTGCATGCCGCCGAAATCGTGGAGTTGAGCCGCATCTCGG